>NZ_JAJNRD010000003.1:0-179690 GCF_022228055.1 Halorhodospira sp. 9621 | reverse complement strand
GCGACGAGCGGCAGCTACTTGCGCTTTTTCGGCGGCAGCAGATCGGTGATGCTGCCGCTGGCCATCTCCGCCGCCATGGCCACCGTCTCGGAGAGGGTCGGGTGGGGATGGACGGTCAGACCGATGTCGTGGGCATCCGCCCCCATCTCCAGGGCCAGGCCGATCTCGCCGATCAGATCGCCGGCACCGGGGCCCACGATGCCGCCGCCGATCACCCGCCCAGTGTCCGCATCGAAGAGGATCTTGGAGACGCCATCGCTGGCATCGAGCGACAGCGCGCGACCGTTGGCCGCCCACGGGAAGGCCCCCTTCTCGTAGGCGATCCCCTCGGCCTTCGCCTGCTCCTCGGTCACCCCCACCCAGGCGACCTCCGGATCGGTGTAGGCCACCGAGGGGATGGCCCGGGCGTCCCAGGCGCTCTTCTCCCCAGCGATCACCTCGGCGGCGATCTTGCCCTCGTGCACCGCCTTGTGGGCCAGCATGGGCTGGCCGACGATATCGCCGATGGCGTGGATGTGCGGCACTGCGGTGCGCATGTGCTCGTCCACGCTCAGGCAGCCGTCATCGCCCGGCGTCAGTCCGGCGGCCTCAAGGCCGATACCGTCGCTGTTCGGACGGCGGCCCACCGCCACCAAGACGCGATCGAAGCGGTCACTCTCCGGGGCATCCGCACCGCTCAGGGTGACCGTCAGCGACTTCTTGTTCGCCTTGACCCCGGTCACCTCCGTGTTGAGGTGGATCGCCTCGCAGCGCTTGGCCAGGCGCTTGCGCAGGACCTTGACCAGATCCGGGTCGGCCCCGGGCATGAGCCGGTCGGAGAGTTCGACCACCGTCACCTTGCTGCCCAGCCCGGAGTAGACCGAGGCCATCTCCAGGCCGATGATCCCGCCGCCAACCACCAGCAATCGCTCGGGGATCTCCTCGAGCTTGAGGGCACCGGTGGAGTCCATCACCCGCGGGTCGTCCACGGCCAGCGACGGCGGGATCGCCGGCCGCGACCCGGCGGCGATGATGCAGTGCCGGAAACTGATGGTCCGCGTTCCCTCCTCACCGGCCACCCGCAGGTGGTGGGCATCGGCGAAGGTCGCCTCGCCGGTGACCACCTCAACCTTGCGCTGTTTGGCGATGCCGGCCAGCCCCTGGGTCAGCTGCTTGATGATGCCGCGCTTCCAGTCGTTGAGCCGCTCCAGATCGATCTTCGGCTTACCGAAGGCGATCCCGTGGGCGGCGAACTGATCCGCCTCGTCCACCACCTTGGCGGCGTGGAGCAGCGCCTTGGAGGGGATGCAGCCGACGTTCAGGCAGACGCCGCCGAGGACCGGGTACCGATCCACCAGCATCACCTTCAGCCCCAGGTCGGCGGCCCGGAAGGCGGCACTGTACCCCCCCGGCCCCGCGCCGAGGACGACCAGGTCGCAGTCCGCCTCCTGCGGGGCATCGGTGGCGGCCGCGGCCACCCCTTCGTCCGCCGGGGTCTGCTCGGCGGGTGCCCCGGTGGCGGCTCCACCGGCCGCGCCCTCGCCGGCAGCCGGATCACCGCCGGCGGCCTCTTCCGCCTGGAGGGTCAGGATCGGAGACCCCTCGGAGACCGTATCGCCCACCGCCACGTGCACCTCACGCACCACCCCGGCCGCGGATGCGGGCACCTCCATGCTCGCCTTGTCGGATTCCAGGGTGATCAGTGATTGCTCGGACGCGACCCGATCCCCCGGTCCGACCAGCACCTCGATGACCTCCACGGCCTCGAAGCCGCCGATATCCGGTACCTTGACCTGTTGCTCAGCCATGCCGTGCTCCAATCCTTGCCGAGTCCGCCGGCGCAGCACGCCGGCGCTGGTTTGCGCGGGGGCGGCCGGCGGCCGCCCCCGCCCGCTGGGCGCCCCTTACAGCACCAGCCGGCGCAGGTCGCCGAGAACCTGGCTCAGGTAGGTGGTGAACCGGGCGGCCATGGCGCCGTCAATGACGCGGTGGTCGTAGGAGAGCGACAACGGGAGCATCAGCCGCGGTTGGAAGGCCTGCCCATCCCACACCGGCCGGGTCTCCGACTTGGAGACGCCGAGGATCGCCACCTCCGGGGCGTTGACGATGGGCGTGAACGCCGTACCACCGATGCCACCGAGGCTCGAGATGGAGAAACAGCCTCCCTGCATGTCCGCCGGAGAGAGCTTGCCGTCGCGGGCCTTGGCCGAGAGGGCGCCGAGGTCCTCGGCGATCTGCAGCACACCTTTCTGATCGGCGTCGCGCAGGACCGGGACCACCAGCCCCTCGGGGGTGTCGACGGCCACGCCGATATGGCAGTAGTGCTTGATGATCAGCTCCTGCCCGTCCGCCGAGAGGCTGGCGTTGAAACGCGGGTACTCGGCGAGGGCCGCGGTGGCCGCCTTGACCAGGAAGGCCAGCGGGGTGAGCTTCACGCCCCGGGCCTCGGCCTCCTTCTTCAACGACTGGCGGAAGGCCTCCATCTCGGTGATGTCGGCTTCATCGAACTGTGTGACGTGGGGGACATTCAGCCAGCTGCGGTGCAGGTGCGGCCCCGAGAGCCGCTGGATGCGGGTCAGCGCCACCCGCTCCACCTCGCCGAAACGACTGAAGTCCTGCTCGGGGATCGGCGGGATCCCGACCCCTTCGCCGGCCGGGGCGCCGGCGGCGGCACCCGTTGGCGGGACCTCCTGGCCCTGCATCACGCGCTTGACGTAGGCCTCCACGTCCTCGCGCCGAATACGCCCCTTGCGTCCGCTGCCGCTGACGCGCCCGAGGTCGACGCCGAGCTCGCGGGCGTAGCGACGAACCGAAGGGCTGGCGTGGGCGGCGCGGTGGCCGTCGCGATCGATCGGCGGCTGCCCGCCGCTGGACGCGGCGGGCCCTGTGCCGCTGCCCGCCGGGGCGGGCGCAGGGGCCACCGGCGCCGATCCGCCGGCCGGCTTTTCGCTTCCGGACGATCCGGCCGTTTCCTCGGCCGGGGCGCCCTCAGCAGCCGGGGCCTCGGCCGGTGCCGCCGGCTCAGCCGGCCCGGATGCGGCATCGGCGGCGGCCGTGTCGACGGTGGCGATCACACTCCCCTCGGAGACCATATCACCGACGGCGATGTGCACCGCCCGGATCTCGCCCCCGACCTCCGCCGGCACCTCCATGCTCGCCTTGTCGGACTCGAGGGTGATCAGCGACTGCTCCGGCTCGATCCGGTCCCCGGGCGCGACCAGGACCTCGATCACCTCCACGGCCTCGAAGCCGCCGATATCCGGTACCTTGAGCTCCTGTTCCGCCACGGTCACACCTCCCACGGGTTCGGGGCATCCGCCGCCAGCTGGTACTTGCCGATGGCCTCGCTGACCTTCCCGGCCTCGATCTCGCCCTCATCGGCCAGGGCGTAGAGGGCTGCCGCGGCGATGTGGTAGCGATCCACCTCGAAGAAGCGCCGCAGCTTCTCGCGGGTATCCGAGCGGCCGAAGCCATCGGTCCCCAGGGACCAGAACTTGCGTCCGATGTAGGGACGGATCTGATCCGGGTAGGCGCGCATGTAGTCGGTGGCGGCAATGGCCGGGCCACTGTAGCCCTCCAGGCACGCCTGCAGGTACGACTGCCGACGCTCGGACTCCGGGTGGAGGCGGTTGCCCCGGGCGCAGGCCATGCCGTCGCGGGCCAGCTCGGTGAACGAGGGGCAGCTCCAGATATCGGCATGGACGCCGAAATCGCCAGCGAGCAGCTCCGCGGCGGCGATCACCTCGCGGAAGATGCTCCCCGAGCCCATCAGCTGCACCCGCGGCCCCTTCTTCTTGGGGCCGGCGCGGAAGAGGTACATGCCGCGGCGAATGCCCTCCTCGGCCCCCTCGGGCATCGCCGGATGGGTGTGGTTTTCGTTGTAGACGGTCAGGTAGTAGAAGCAGTTCTCCTGCTCGGCGTACATCCGGCGCAGCCCGTCCTGGACGATCACCGCCAGCTCGTAGTCGAAGGCCGGGTCGTAGGAGACGCAGTTGGGGATGGTCGAGGCGAGGACGTGGCTGTGGCCGTCCTGGTGCTGCAGCCCCTCGCCGTTGAGGGTGGTCCGGCCGGCGGTGCCACCAATCAGGAAGCCCCGGGCCTGGATATCCCCGGCGGCCCAGCACAGGTCCCCCACCCGCTGGAAGCCGAACATGGAGTAGAAGATGTAGAAGGGGATCATGTTGACGCCGTGGTTGGCGTAGGCCGTGGCCGCCGCCATCCACGAGGACATGGCACCGGCCTCATCCAGCCCCTCCTCGAGGATCTGCCCGGTCTGCGCCTCGCGGTAGGACATCAGCTGATCGGCGTCCTCGGGCTCGTAGAGCTGCCCCACGTTGGAGTAGATGCCGAGCTGACGGAACAGCCCCTCCATCCCGAAGGTGCGCGCCTCGTCGGGGATGATGGGCACCACCCGCTGGCCGATCTGCTTGTCGCGGGTGAGCACCGTCAGCGCGCGCACGAAGGCCATGGTGGTGGACAGCTCCCGCTCGCCGCTGTCCTTGAGCAGCGCGTCGAAGGCGGAGAGCTGCGGGACCTCGAGCGCCGGCGCCCGCTCGTAGCGCACCGGCATGTAGCCGCCCAGGGCCTGCCTACGCTCGTGGAGGTAGCGCATCTCCGGGGCGTCGTCATCGGGCTTGTAGAAGGGCGTCTCCTTGAGCTGCTCGTCGGGGATGGGGATCTCGTAGTGGTCGCGGAACCGGCGCAGGGCGTTCTCACCCATCTTCTTCTGCTGGTGGGTGATGTTCTGCCCCTCGCCGGCCTCGCCCATGCCGTAGCCCTTGACGGTCTTGGCCAGGATCACGGTCGGCTGCCCGGTATGGTTCACCGCGGCGTGGTAGGCCGCGTAGACCTTGTGCGGGTCGTGGCCACCGCGGTTGAGCCGGTAGATGTCGTAGTCGGACATGCCGGCGACCATCTTCTCCAGCTCCGGGTACTTGGCGAAGAAGTGCTTGCGGGTGTAATCACCGCCGCGCGCCTTGAAGGCCTGGTACTCGCCGTCGACGGCCTCCTCCATGCGCTGCTGCAGCAGCCCCTCGTGGTCAAGCTCGAGCAGCGGATCCCAGCGCGAGCCCCAGATCACCTTGATCACGTTCCAGCCGGCGCCGCGGAACTCGCCCTCGAGCTCCTGGATGATCTTGCCGTTGCCGCGCACCGGACCGTCGAGGCGCTGCAGGTTGCAGTTGACCACGAAGATCAGGTTGTCGAGCTGCTCGCGGGCGGCCAGGCCGATCGAGCCCATCGACTCCGGCTCGTCCATCTCGCCGTCGCCCATGAAGCACCAGACCTTGCGGTCTGCGGTGTCCTCGATCCCGCGGTGGTGCAGGTACTTCATCATGCGCGCCTGCTGCACCGCCTGGATCGGGCCGAGGCCCATGGAGACGGTGGGGAACTGCCAGAAGTTGGGCATCAGCCAAGGGTGGGGATAGGAGCTGATGCCGTCGCCGTCGACGTCCTGACGAAAACCGGCCAGCTGCTCGGCGCTGAGCCGCCCCTCGAGGAAGGCGCGGGCGTAGATCCCCGGCGCGGAGTGCCCCTGGAGGAAGACCAGATCGCCGTCCTGCTCCTCGTTGGGCGCCCGCCAGAAGTGGTTGAAGCCGACCTCGTAGAGGGTGCAGGCCGAGGCGTAGCTGGCGATGTGCCCGCCGATGCCGTCGTGCTCACGGTTGGCGGCAACCACCATGGCGATGGCGTTCCAGCGCACCAGCGCCCGGATACGCCACTCCAGGTGGTGATCGGTGTACTCCGGCGGGCGCACCTCGAGGTGCCGGGGGATGGTGTTGATGTAGCCGGTGGTGGCCTTGAAGGGCAGATGGCCGAGCCGGCGCCGGCCCTTGCTGACCAGGTGCTCGAGGATCTGCTGCGCCCGCTCGGGCCCCTCGTGCTCGATCACCGCATCCAGGGCGTCGAGCCACTCCTGGATCTCCTCCGGATCCGGATCGTCGCGCAACTCGGGTATCGATTTCATGGTCCACCTCCTGGTTAAGAGTCGCCGGGACCCACGGGGCGCGACACGGCGGGTGGCCGTCCCGCACCCGGCGGCCTTGTGGGCCCCCGGGGGATCCCCGCAGACGGGCGAGCTTTGTTGTTCTTGTCGTCGCTAGGTCACGGCTGCCTCTCCGCTCCCTCGGGCGGTTCCTCGAGCAGCTCGTCGAGCGAGGCGCTCTTGCGCGTCGACATCCCCGCGGTGACCGCAAAGCGCATGGCGTCCTCGACACTCATATCGACGGGCTCGACCACCGAGGCCGGAACCAGCAGCGTGTAGCCACCCACCTGGTAACTCATGGGGGTGTAGACGGCGATGGTGTGCTCGTCACCGAGCCCTTCGGCCACCCCCGCCCACTGCCTGCGCGTCACCACGCCGAGCACCCGGTAATCGCTACCGGGCAGCGGCACCGTGACCACCTGGTCGCCCAGCTCCTCGGCCCGGGAGACAAACCCGGTCAGGTCCTGCACCGCCCCGTAGATGGTCTTGACCACCGGCAGCTGCAGGAGGATCTGCTCGAACCACTCCCACAGGCGGCGCAGAAGGTAGAAGTTGAGGAGGACGCCGATGGCGAAGATGCCGGCCAGTGCCAGGGCCACGCCCAGGCCGGGGTGATACCAGGTCTCGGGGATGATCAGCTGCACGACGCTCCCGAGCGCCCGCTCGGCGGTCATGATCAGCCAGTAGAGAAGATAGAGGGTGACGACCGCCGGCAGAACCGCCAGCAGCCCCTTGAGGAAAATACCGCTAATCCTGCGCATGGTATTGCTCCCCGCTGGCTTGGCCGGGGGGCCGGGGGGGCCCCCCCGGGGGGGGGGGGGGGGGGGGGGGGGCCCCCCCCCCCAAGGCTCTGGGGACAGCTCCCGGTTCAGCTCACCTTGGGGGCGAGCTCGCCGGACTCGTAACGCTCGACCATGGTCTCTAGGGGGACCGGCTTGATCTTGGACGCCATCCCCGCCGAGCCGAAGGCCTCGTAGCGGGCCTTGCAGATCTCCTTCATAGCCTCGGTGGAGGCCTTCAGGAACTTGCGCGGGTCGAAGTTGGACGGGTTCTCGGCCAGGTGCTTGCGCACCGCGCCGGTGGAGGCCAGGCGCAGGTCGGTATCGATGTTGACCTTGCGCACCCCGTTGCGGATGCCCTCTTGGACCTCCTCGACCGGTACGCCGTAGGTCTCGGGGATCTCACCGCCGAACTGGTTGATCAGCTCCAGCCACTCCTGCGGCACCTGGGAGCTGCCGTGCATGACCAGGTGGGTGTCCGGCAGGCGCTGGTGGATCTCCTTGATCCGGCTGATGGCCAGGATGTCGCCCGTGGGCGGACGGGTGAACTTGTAGGCGCCGTGGCTGGTGCCGCAGGCGATGGCGAGGGCGTCGACATGGGTATCGCGGACGAACTGCGCCGCCTCCTCCGGGTCGGTGAGCAGTTTGTCCTTGTCCATCTTGCCCTCGGCCCCGACGCCGTCCTCCTTGCCGGCCTCACCGGTTTCGAGGGAGCCGAGCACGCCGATCTCGCCCTCGACCGAGACACCGCCGGCATGCGCCATCTCGGCAGCGCGGCGGGTCACTCCGGCGTTGTAGTCATAGTCGGCGGGGGTCTTGCCATCTTCCTTCAGCGAGCCGTCCATCATCACCGAGGTGAACCCGGACTGGATGGCGCGCATGCAGGCACCGGGGTTGGCACCGTGGTCCAGGTGGACCACCAGCGGGACGTCCGGATAGGACTCCACGGCGGCCTCCATCAGGTGCCGATAGAAGGGGACGCCGGCGTACTTGCGGGCCCCGGCGGACGCCTGGACGATAGCCGGGCTATCGCACTCCTTGGCCGCCTCCATGATGGCGTGGAGCTGCTCCATATTGTTGGCGTTGAACGCCGGCATGCCGTAGCCGTGCTCGGCTGCATGATCGAGCAGCTGTCGCAGGGTGATCATCGCCATAGTCTCGACTCCTCCGCTATCTGTGCATTCACTCTAGAGATAATCGTCCACGCAGACGATGCGCAACGTGTTCGTACCGCCCGCGGCACCGAGCTCCTCGCCGTGGGTGACCAGGACGTAGTCGCCCTGGTTGACCAGTCCCTGACGGGAGAGGCGCGCCAGTAGCCGGCTCTTGAGGGCGTTGAGGTCCTCCTGCTCGGCATCGAACTCCAGCGGATAGACGCCGCGGTAGAGGGTCACCCGCCCCCGGGTCTCCGGGTGGCGGGTCAGGACGTAGATCGGCAGCCCCGAGCTGATCCGCGACATCCACGAGGCCGTTCCCCCGGATTCGGTGATGGCGATCAGCGCCTTGATGGAGAAGTGGTTGGCGGCGTACATCGCCGCCATGGCCACCGTCTCGTCGACCTGTGTGAAGTGCTCGTCCAGCCGGTGGTGGGAAACCGTCACCGTGCGACTGCGCTCGGCCGCCCGACAGACCCGGTCCATGGCGGCCACCGTCTCGGCCGGGAACGAGCCGGTGGCGGTTTCGGCCGATAGCATCACGGCGTCGGTGCCGTCCCGCACGGCGTTGGCCACGTCGAAGACCTCGGCCCGCGTCGGGATGGGGTTGTCGATCATCGACTCCATCATCTGCGTCGCCGTGATGGCCACCCGGTTGCGAGCCCGGGCGGTCTGGATGAGCTGCTTCTGGACCTCGGGCAACGCAGCATCGCCGATCTCCACGCCGAGATCGCCGCGGGCGACCATGATGGCATCGGCGGCATCCATGATCTCCTCGGCGGCGTCCAGCGCTTCGGCGCGCTCGATCTTGGCCACGATCCCGGAGCGCCCACCGGCCTCGGTGAGCAGCCGCCGGGCCTCGTGGATGTCGTCGGCGCACCGCGGGAACGAGACCGCCACGTAATCGGCGGCCAACTCGGCGGCCGTAACGATATCGACCCGGTCCTTGTCGGTGAGCGCCGGTGCGGAGAGCCCGCCACCGCGGCGGTTGATGCCCTTGCGATCGCTGAGTTCACCGCCAACCTGCACGGTGGTGTGGACGGCGGTCCCCTCGATGCGCTCGACCCGGACCACCAGGCGGCCGTCGTCGAGCAGCAGTTCGTCGCCGGGATGCAGGTCATCCGGCAGGGCCCGGTAGGCGACCCCGACGCGGGTGTGGTCCCCGGCATCCGGATCCACGGCGGGATCGAGGATAAAGGGGTCGCCGCGGCGCAGCTGGATCGGGCCATTGCGAAAGCGCTCGATGCGGATCTTCGGCCCCTGCAGATCCACCAGCACCCCGACACGGCGACCATGGGCCTCGCCCCAGGCGCGCACGGCCTCGACCCGCTGGCGGTGGTCGCTGGCCTCGCCGTGGGAGAGGTTGATGCGCACCACATCCACCCCGGCGGCGAGGACGGCCTCCAGGCCCTCGGGCCGGTCCGTCGCCGGCCCGAGGGTCGCCAGGATCTTGGTTCTGCGGGGCATCACGCCACCGACTCCCTGACTGAGTACCGCGTCGATCACGAATGCGCCGCCGCGTGCTGCTCGAGGGCCGCAACACCGGGCAGCTCGCGACCCTCGAGGAACTCGAGGAAGGCGCCACCGCCGGTGGAGATGTAGGAGACCCGCTCGGTGATGCCGAACTGCTCCACGGCGGCCAGGGTGTCACCGCCGCCGGCGATCGAGAAGCCGTCACTGGCGGCAATGGCCTCGGCCAGTGCCTCGGTACCGCCGGCGAAGGGCGCCATCTCGAACACGCCCACCGGGCCGTTCCAGACCACCGTACCGGCATTGCGCAGCATGCCGTCGTAGCGGGCACGGGTCTTCGGCCCGACATCGAGGATCATCTCGTCGTCGGGCACGGCCTCCACCGGGTGGACGCTGGCCTCGGCGTCCGCGGAGAACTCCCTGGCGGTGATCACATCCTCGGGGATCGGGATCTCGCCACCCTTGGCGCGGGCCTCTTGCATCAGGCGCTTGGCGGTTTCGACGAAGTCAGCCTCATAGAGGGACTTGCCGACGGAGTATCCCGCCGCGGCAATGAAGGTGTTGGCGATCCCGCCGCCGACAATGAGCTGATCCACCTTGTGAGTGAGCGCCTCCAGCACCTGCACCTTACCGGAGACCTTGGAGCCGCCGACGATGGCGATCATCGGCCGGGCCGGGTTGTCCAGCGCCTTGCCCAGGGCCTCCAGCTCGGCGGCGAGCAGCGGACCGGCACACGCCTCGGGCGCGAAACGGGCCACGCCGTGGGTGGAGGCCTGGGCACGGTGCGCGGTGCCGAAGGCATCCATGACGAAGACATCGCACAGTGCCGCCATGCGTCGGGCCAGATCCTCGTCGTCCTTGGTCTCGCCGGGCTGAAAGCGCACGTTCTCCGCCAGCGCGACGCCGCCCTCGGCAACGTCGACGCCATCGAGCCATTCACGCACCACCGGCACCTCGCAACCCAGGATCTCGCCCAGGCGGCGGGCCACCGGAGCCATCGAGGCCTCGGCGTCGTATTCGCCCTCCTTGGGCCGCCCGAGGTGGGACATCACCAGCACCCGGCCACCGGCCTGCATGGCCTGGCGGATGCTCTCGGCGGCAGCGCGCACGCGGGTATCGTCGGCGACCTGGCCCTCCTTGATCGGGACGTTCAGGTCCTCGCGGATGAGCACCCGCTTGCCCGCCAGGTCGAGATCGGTCATGCGCTTCGCTTTCACGGCCACTCTCCTCTAGTCGATTCTGGTTCTGCGCCCGCGGGCGGGGGCCCTCAGCCGAGGACCCGCCGGCCCGCATCAGCCACGCTGTCCGCGGTCAGGCCGAAGTGCTCGTAGAGTTCCGGCCCCGGCGCCGATTCGCCGAAGGTGTCGAGGCCGACTACGAGGCCGCACTGACCGACCCAGCCCTGCCACAGGCCGGTGGCACCGGCCTCGACGGCCACCCGCGGTACATCACCGGGCAGCACCTGCTGACGGTAGGCCTCGTCCTGCGCGCAGAACGCCTCGACACAGGGCATGGAGACCACGCGAACGCTGCGCCCCTCGCCCTCGAGACGGTCCCGGGCCGCCATGGCCAGATCCACCTCGGAGCCGGTGGCCAGGATGACCAGCTCGGGCTTGCCGGAGCCGGCCTCCTTGAGGACATAGCCACCGCGGGCGATGGACCGGGCTTGGTCGCCGCTGCGCTGCTGCGGCTCCATGCCCTGGCGCGACAGTGCCAGCACGCTCGGTCCGTCCTCGCGGGCGATGGCCGCCGCCCAGGCCGCTGCAGTCTCCTGGGCGTCACACGGACGCCAAACGTGCAGGTTGGGGATCAGGCGCAGACTGGCCAGCTGCTCGACAGGCTGGTGCGTGGGTCCGTCCTCGCCGAGGCCGATGGAGTCGTGGGTGTAGACCATCACCACCCGCTGCTTCATCAGCGCCGCCATACGCACGGCGTTGCGGGCGTAGTCGGAGAAGATCAGGAAGGTGCCGCCGTAGGGGATGAACCCGCCGTGCAGGGCGATGCCGTTCATGATGGCGGTCATCCCGAACTCGCGCACGCCGTAAAAGACGTAGTTGCCGTCGGGCTGCTCCTGGCTGACCGTCGAGCAACCGTCCCACCAGGTGTTGTTCGAGCCTGTCAGGTCGGCGGAACCGCCGAGCAGCTCGGGCAGTTGCGGCCCGAAGTGACCGAGCACCGCCTGGGAAGACTTGCGGGTGGCGTCCTTCTTGCCGCCGGCGAACTTCTCCAGGCCCTCGGCAACCAGCTCCTGCCAGTTGCCCGGCAACTCACCGCGCATCCGCCGCTCCAGCTCGTCGGCCAGCTCGGGGTGTTCCTTGCGATACGCCTCGAGGCGCTCGCCCCACTCCTGGAGCAGCTGCTCGCCACCAGCACGCGCATCCCACGCCTTGTAATGGGCTTCGGGGATCTCGAACGGGCCGTGCTCCCAGCCCAGCTGCTTGCGGCAGGCGGCGATCTCCTCTTCGCCCAAGGGGGCACCGTGCACGCCAGCGGTGCCGCACTGATTGGGCGCACCGAAGCCGATCACCGTCTTGCAGTCGATCAGCGTCGGGCGGCTGGTATCGGCGCGCGCCTGCTCGATGGCCTGCCGCACGGCCTCGCCGTCGTGACCATCCACCGGGCCGATCACCTGCCAGCCGTAAGCCTCGAAACGCTTGCGGACATCCTCCGTGTACCAGCCCTCGACGTTGCCGTCGATGGAGATGCTGTTGTCGTCGTAGAAGGCAATCAGCTTGCCCAGCCGCAGGGTGCCGGCCAGCGAGCACGCCTCATGGGAGACCCCCTCCATCAGGCAGCCGTCGCCCATGAAGACGTAGGTGTAGTGATCGATGATCTCGTGGCCCGGGCGGTTGAAGCGCGCCGCCAGCATCCGCTCGGCCAGCGCCAGGCCAACGCTGTTCGCCAGCCCCTGGCCCAGCGGCCCGGTGGTGGTCTCCACGCCCGGCGTGTAGCCGTACTCCGGGTGCCCCGGGGTCCGGGAGTGCAGCTGGCGGAAGTTCTTGAGGTCGTCGGTGGTGAGGTCGTAGCCGGTCAGATGGAGCAGCGCATACTGCAGCATCGACCCGTGACCATTGGAGAGGACGAAACGATCGCGGTCGAACCAGCCCGGCCGCTGGGGCGCATGGCGCATGTAGTCCCGCCACAGCACCTCGGCGATGTCCGCCATACCCATCGGTGCCCCCGGGTGGCCGGAGTTGGCCTTTTGGACAGCGTCCATGGCCAGGGCGCGAATGCCGTTGGCGAGCTCTCGTCGGCTCAGTTCGGTCGACGCCATGTTCTACCTCCCTCAATGGAATATTGTTCTGTTGCGGCTCGGGTCGAGCATGCCGCCATACTGCCCCGAAACTTTACGGATCGCGAACGATCAGCAAAAGCAAACCGTCCTGATCGTCCGAATAAGCGGCTACCGGGTCAGCTGGGCGAACACCGCCGGCAGGCGCTCCGGCAGGCGCTCCACGTGCTCGACCACCGAGTAGCCGTTGGCCCCGAAGATCCGTGACACGTAGGCGTCCGCGTCCCGATCCAGGGTCAGGCAGTAGCTGGTCACCCCTCGGGCGGACAGCTCCTCGGCAGCCTTGCGGGCGTCGTGGCGCAGGTACTGCGGATCCCGCACGTCGACGTCGTGCGGCTCTCCGTCGGTGACGATCAATAACAGCTTGCGCCGCTGCGGTTGACGCACCAAGTGGGCGCCGGCGTGGCGCATTGCCGCGCCCATGCGGGTCGAGTACTGCCCGCGCATCCCAGCCAGGCGGGACTTCGCTTCCTCGCTCCACGGCTGATGGAAGTCCTTGAACCGGTAGTACTGGACGTCGTGCCGACCGTCCGAGGAGAAGCCGTGGACGGCGAAGGGGTCACCGATGCCGTTGATGGCCCAGCCGAGCAGCGAGGTGGCCTCGCGGGTCAGCTCGATGACGGTCTTCTCGCTGCCGCCCATAGCGTCGTTGGTGGACTCGGAGAGATCGAGCAGAAGCAGCGCCGACAGATCCCGGGTCTTACGGATGTAGCGGGTGTTGATGCGCGGATCGGGGCTCATGCCCAGGCGCAGGTCGACCATGGAGCGCACGGCGGCGTCGATATCCAGCTCGTCGCCGTCCTCCTGTCGGCGCTCGCGGATCACCCCCTGGGGCTGCAAGGCGTCGACGAGGTAGCGCAGGCGGCTGGCCACCGGCCGGTAGTCCTTGAGGACCTGGTCCATGACCTCGGGGTCGCCGCGTTTCGGACGGCGCTCGACCACCGTGACCCAGTCGGGGCGATTGAGCTGGACCTGGTAATCCCACTCCGGGTAATGGAACGGCGGGCTGGCCGGCTCCACCCCTTCCATCTCGTTGTAGCTGACCCCGAAGTCCTCGTAGGGGAAGAGCTCCGTCCCGAGGACCCAAACCTCCTGCGCGTCGTCGCCGGCGAGTTCGCAGTCAACCTCGTTGACGAACTCCATCAGGTTGACCTGGCGGCGCACCTGCCGGTGGCTGGCCGGGATGTACTCCGCCTCGAGCCACTCCTCCTCATCGCTGGCGAAGAGGTAGCGGTTGTCGTCGCGGTAAGGGACGGCCATCCGCTGCAGGACGCGGGCCGAGGGCATGGGGTAGCGCTGCGCCAGGCTATTGTGCAGCTCCATGCCCAGCTCCCACGACAGCCCCACGTCCCGGGGGCGATCGGCGAAGTGGTAGTGGAAGATCTCGCGCACCTGCTGGACCCAGGGGTCGTCGTCGGCGTACTCCGGGTCAAGCAGGGCGTGGGCAGCCCGCTCCAGGCGCTCGACCACCGGATCCAGCTCCGCCTCGCGCTCGGCGGCCCGGGCCCGGTGGAAAGGCAGCCACAGCCGCTGCAGCCCCGGAAACTCGTCGATGGCCAGCGCCTCGACCCGGGCGTCCTCGATCAGGCCGATGACGGCCATCTGCGCCGGATTGAGCATCTCGGGCGAGAGCGGCTCGATGGTATGGACCAGGTGCGCGGCCGCGTGGGCGGCCGCGGCCCGATAGAGGTCCTTGCCCGGCAGCCCGTGGTAGTCGTCGTAAGCGTCGGGCAGATGGATCACCCGCTGCTCGATGAACGGCTTGTACCCCTCGCGGGTCTCGAAGTCCCCGGAGGTCGGCCGCATGAAGAAGTCCCGGGCCCAGAGCGCACGCAGGTAGAAGTTGAGCTTGCGCTGGTTATCCACCAGCAGCGTGCCGCGGCGCTCCTGCTGGAGCATCGCCTGACTGTCGGCACTCTGCAGGCCGAAGTAGGCGCGCTGCTGCTCGAAATCGCGGGCGTGGGCCTGGGCGCCCCACAGCGCCCAGCGCCGGAACCCGCCCAGGGTGAGCTTGGAGAAGAGCTCGTCGAGGTTCTCGAGCATCGGCCGCAGGCCGCGCGGAGCCTTGGCCGAAAGCTGGTGGACGAGGTTCAGGAACTGGCGCAGCAGCTCCGGATCGCCGAGCCGTCGCGCGGCAGTGGGTAAGCCGGCCAGCAGCAGGGCAATCACCTGGCCGCTGACCATCGAGGAGAGCTTCATGGCGGCAGTGACCACCTCGGTGAGCACGTCCTCGCCCACTTCCTTGGCCACCGCAGGCATCGCCTCCAGGTAGCAGATGACCAGGTCGGCGCCGCGGCCCAGCTCGGCCAGGGCCCGGGCCCCTTCCAGGTAGTTGTGCAGCCCCCGTGGCGACATCACCCGCGACGCCTCGGCGAAGCTCGCCTCCAGCGTCTCGGCGATCCGCGGATCCGCCGCCACCAGGGTCTCACGGTAGTCCTCGAGGCGCACCGTCATCGCAATCCCCCGCACTGCCCCCGGGTGATCACCCGGTCGTTCAGAAGTAGGTCGCCACCGCCTGATCCAGCGTCTCGCGCATGTCCGGATCGTCGGTCAGGGGGCGCACCAGCGACATGGTGCAGGCTGAGCGCGGCTCGATGCCCTTGGCGATCAGGTTGCCGGCGTAGACCAGCAGACGCGTGGAGATCCCTTCATCCAGCCCGTGGCCCTTGAGGTTGCGGGCGCGGTGGGCGATCTGCACCAGCTTGTCGGCGATATCGCTGTCGACGCCGGTCTCGTGGGCGACGATCTCCGCCTCGGCCGCGGCCTCCGGGTAGTCGAAGTCGAGGGCGCCGAAACGCTGCTTGGTGGACTGCTTGAGGTCCTTCATCAGCGACTGATAGCCGGGGTTGTAGGAGATCACCAGGTGGAAGTCCGGGTGGGCGTGCACCAGCTCGCCCTTCTTCTCGAGCGGCAGGGTGCGCCGGTGGTCGGTCAGGGGGTGGATCACCACGGTGGTGTCCTGACGCGCCTCGACCACCTCGTCGAGGTAGCAGATGGCGCCGATCCGCGCCGCGGTGGTCAGCGGCCCGTCCTGCCAGCGGGTGCCATTGGCGTCGAGCAGGTAGCGGCCCACCAGGTCGGCGGCGGTCATATCCTCGTTGCAGGCCACCGTAACCAGGGGACGCTGCAGCTGCCAGGCCATGTACTCGACGAAACGAGACTTGCCGCAGCCGGTCGGCCCCTTGAGCATGACGGGCATGCGGGCCTGGTAGGCGGCCTGGTAGAGATCGACCTCGTCACTGACCGGCCGGTAGTACGGCGCTTCAGTGACGCGATACTGGTCCACATCGTGCTCGGTCATCGGCCCCTCCGCTCGGGTACTGGCTTTTCGAATGGCGACGGGGGCGATCCCGGCCACCATTCGAAAAGCAGCGGTGCGGTCCCGGCGACCACCGCCCGGCGCGGGCGGCGATCGCCGGGCACACCCCGGCCACTAGGCGTCGATGGGACCCCGATAGATCACCATCGCGGTGCCCTGCGTCTGCCGGTAGTTGTCGTAGCCAATCAAGCGCACGTGGTGCTCCGGGTGCTCCTTGTGGCACGCCTCGGCCTCTTTGAGGATGGCGTCCACGTCGGTCTCGCCGAACATCGGCAGCTTCCACATGTACCAGTAGTGGTCGAAGGCGTTCTCCGGCTCGGTGTGCTCGATGGCCGGGTTCCAGCCCTGGTCGACGATGTACTGGACCTGCTTGCGGACGTCCGCGTCGCTCATCTCCGGCAGGTAGGAGAAGGTCTCGAAGCGACGGCTGTTCGGATCGGACAGCTTGGACTTGTAATCCTGGATCTCACTCATTGCTCAGTCTCCTTCCCCTTTACCGGTGCGCCGTGTCCAGCTTGTCCACGGTGTCGAACTCGAACTTGATCTCCTTCCACGTCTCCATGGCGGCCTTCAGCTCGGGGCTGCTCTTGGCGGCCTCGGTGAGGATCTCCTTGCCCTCCTTCTCGAGCTCGCGGCCCTCGTTGCGGGCCTTGACGCAGGCCTCCAGGGCCACGCGGTTGGCCGCGGCGCCGGCGGCATTGCCCCAGGGGTGGCCCAGCGTACCGCCGCCGAACTGGAAGACCGCATCGTCACCGAAGATCGACAACAGAGCCGGCATGTGCCAGACGTGGATCCCGCCGGAAGCGACGGCGAAGGCGCCCGGCATCGCGCCCCACTCCTGATCGAAGAACAGGCCGCGGGAGCGGTCCTCCTCGATGTAAGGCTTGCGCAGCAGGTCGATCCAGCCCAGCGTCGACTGGCGGTCACCCTCGAGCTTGCCGACCACCGTTCCGGTGTGCAGCTGGTCGCCGCCCATCAGGCGCAGGATCTTGGTCAGCACCCGGAAGTGGATGCCGTGGTTCGGGTTGCGGTCGAGCACCGCGTGCATGGCGCGGTGGATGTGCAGCAGCATGCCGTTGTCGCGGCACCAGTTGGCCAGGCCCTGGTGGGCACAGAAGCCGGCGGTGATGTAGTCGTGCATGATGATCGGCGCGCCGATCTCCTTGGCAAACTCGGCACGCTTGTACATCTCCTCCGGCGTCGGGGCGGTGACGTTGAGGTAGTGGCCCTTGCGCTCGCCGGTTTCCTCCTCGGCCTTCTGGATCGCCTCCATGACGAACTCGAAGCGGTCGCGCCAGCGCATGAAGGGCTGGGAGTTGACGTTCTCGTCGTCCTTGGTGAAGTCGAGACCGCCGCGCAGGCACTCGTAGACCGCGCGGCCGTAGTTCTTGGCCGAGAGGCCGAGCTTGGGCTTGATGGTGCAGCCGAGCAGCGGCCGGCCGTACTTGTTCATCTTGTCCCGCTCGACCTGGATGCCGTTCGGCGGCCCGGGGCAGGTCATCACGAAGTGCAGCGGGAAGCGCACGTCCTCCAGGCGCAGGGCGCGCACGGCCTTGAAGCCGAAGACGTTGCCCACCAGCGAGGTGAAGACGTTGACGATCGAGCCCTCTTCGAAGAGGTCGATGGGGTAGGCGATGAAGGCGTAGAAAGCCTCGTCGTCGCCCGGCACGTCCTCGACCTTGTAGGCGCGACCCTTGTAGTGCTCCAGGTCGGTGAGCAGGTCGGTCCAGACCGTGGTCCAGGTCCCGGTGGAGGACTCGGCGGCGACGGCGGCGGCCGCCTCCTCGCGGTCCACGCCGGGCTGCGGCGTCACCTTGAACACGGCCAGAAGGTCGCTATCCTTGATCTTGTAATCGGGCTCCCAGTAGGTCTCCCGATACTCCTTGACGCCCGCGGTGTACGTCTTGCTAGCCATCGATCCTCTCCTCAAGCGTTTCTGCTCGTAAGTCCAAACACGCCCCGGGGCTTTGATGAGCAGCACCGGTTCTTGTGGCTGCCCCTTGCGGCATGTCTTCAGACAGCATAGCCTTGCAGTTCAAGAAGAAAAAGAAATTGTTTTTGGTGCTTGGATAAGTTTTCCATTATTAACAAGCATTGGGGGAGGCCCAGGAGGATGAACATCACACTACGGCAGCTACAGGTGTTCGAGTCTGTAGCCCGACATCTCAGCTTCACCCGTGCCGCCGAGGAGCTGTATCTCACGCAGCCGGCGGTCTCCATGCAGATCAAGCAGCTCGAGCAGCAGGTCGGACTGCCCCTGTTCGAGCAGATCGGTAAACGAATCTACCTCACCGAGGCCGGCGAGGAGGTGCGGCGCTATGCCCAGCGCATCTCCGCCGAACTGCGCGAGCTCGCCGACGGCCTCGAAGCCCTGCGCGGGCTGAACAGCGGCCGACTGCGACTGACGGTGGCCTCGACCGCCAACTACTTCGCCACCGACCTGCTCGCCGCCTTCACCCGGCGACAGCCCGGGGTGACGTTCCAGCTAGAGGTCACCAACCGGGAGGGGGTGATCCGCCGCATTCAGGACAATGAGATGGACCTGGCGGTCATGGGTCGCCCGCCGGAGGGGCTGGATGTCGCCGCCGAGGCCTTCATGCCGAATCCGCTGGTGATCATCGCCGCGCCGGACCACCCACTGGCAGACGGCTCGCCGATCCCACTCGAACGCCTGCAGGACGAGCTCTTCGTGCTGCGCGAGCAGGGCTCGGGCACCCGCAACGCGGTCCAGCGCGTGCTCGAGGAACGCGGCATGAACCTGCGCGGCGGGCTCGAAATGAGTTCCAACGAGGCCATCAAGCAGTCGGTACAGGCCGGACTCGGGCTCGGCGTCGTCTCCATCCACACCGTAGCCCTAGAGCTCGAGTTGGGCCGGCTGCGGGTGCTCAACGTCGAGGGCTTCCCTCTGGAGCGGCAGTGGTACCTGGTCCACCGCTCGGGCAAGCGCCTCTCGCCGGCGGCGGAGGCGTTCCGTCAGTTCATCCTCGACGAGGCCCACCGGCACTGGCAGGTCCCGGAGACGCCAGGGGTTGCGCCCCCGCAGGAACCGCCGCTGCAGGCCGTTCCGTGAGCCCGTTTATTCCAATAATCATCAATCCTTAGTTCCCCGCGGGGCGCCCCGGGCTTAGCTTGCCGGGGCGCCCTGGGTTCAAGCCGGGAGGAGTACCCATGAACAAGCCGTGGATCGCACCGTCCATCCTGTCCGCCGATTTCGCCCGCCTGGGCGATGAGGTCAACGCCGTTCTCCGGGCCGGCGCCGATGCCATCCACTTCGATGTCATGGACAACCACTATGTCCCCAATCTGACCATCGGCCCGCTGGTCTGCCAGGCGCTGCGCGATCACGGCATCACTGCGCCCATTGACGTGCATCTGATGATCAAGCCGGTGGACCGGATCATCCCCGATTTCGCCGCGGCCGGGGCCGACTGGATCACCTTCCACCCCGAGGCCAGCGAGCACGTCGACCGCTCCCTGAGCCTGATCCGCGAGCACGGCTGCCGGGCCGGCCTGGTCTTCAACCCGGCCACGCCGCTCGACTGCCTGCGCTACGTCGCCGATAAGGTCGACATGGTGCTGCTGATGTCGGTCAACCCCGGCTTCGGGGGGCAGAAGTTCATCCCCGGGACCATCGACAAGATCCGCGAGGCGCGGCAACTGATCGATGAGCTGAACCCGGACGCCCGCCTGCAGGTCGACGGCGGGATCAAGGCCGAGAACATCCGTCAGGTGGCCGAGGCCGGCGCGGACACCTTCGTGGCCGGCTCGGCGGTCTTCGGGGCCGAAGACTACGGCCAGGCCATCGCCGATATGCGCAAGGAGCTCGAGGCTGCGCACCGCGCCGGTTGAGCTCGCGTTCAAGGGAATTTCTAGTCAGCGAGCAAGAGGGTCAAGCCATGTCCGAGAAGCATCCCATCATTGCGGTCACAGGCTCCTCCGGGGCAGGGACCAGCACCGTCAAGAACGCCTTCGAGCACATCTTCCGCCGGGAACAGGTCACCCCGGTGGTGATCGAGGGCGACGCTTTCCACCGCTTCAACCGGCAGGAGATGCGCGACCAGCTGGCCCGAGCCGCCGAGGAGGGGCGCAACCTGAGCCACTTCGGGCCGGAGGCCAACGTCTTCGACGAGCTCGAGCACTCCTTCCGCCGGTACGGCCAGGAGGGCATCTGTCGACGCCGCAGGTACCTTCACAGCGATGAGGAGGCGGAACCCTACGGACTGCGCCCCGGCGAGTTCACCGACTGGGAGGACGCCGGCCAGGACAGCGATCTGCTCTTCTACGAGGGGCTGCACGGCGGCGTCGTGACCGAGGAGCACAACGTGGCGCAGCACGTGGACCTGCTCGTCGGCGTGGTGCCCATCGTCAACCTGGAGTGGATCCAGAAGATCCATCGCGACGGCGCCGAGCGCGGCTACACAGCCGAGAAGACCGTGGACACCATCCTGCGGCGCATGCCGGACTACGTGAACTACGTCACGCCGCAGTTCTCGCGGACCGACATCAACTTCCAGCGCGTACCCACGGTGGATACCTCGAACCCGTTTATCGCCCGGGACGTGCCGACGCCGGATGAGTCCTTTACGGTGATCCGCTTCCGTCAGCCGGAGCGCTTCGGGATCGATTTCCCGTACCTGCTGAACATGATCCCCGACTCCTTCATGTCGCGGCGGAACACCATGGTGGTCCCCGGCGGCAAGACCGGCTTCGCCATGGAGCTGATTATGACGCCGATCATCCACGAGTTCGTCGAGCGCAGTCGCAAGCTCAAGGGCTCGCGCTAGGCGGCGCGGCCCGCGGCCGGCAGGAGAAACCGAAAGAGGGGGCGTCACCGCGGTGACGCCCCCTCTTTATTCGGGATCGACCCACCTCGGGGCGGGCCGTCAGGACTTAGAACTGCTCTTCGAGATCCTCGTCGCCGAAGTCATCCTCGAAGTCGTCATCGAAGTCGTCATCAAAGTCGTCCTCGAAGTCGTCAAAGGCCTCGTCCTCGTCCATCGGGGCCGGCTCATCGCCCTCCGGCATCTCCTCGAACTCGTCGAGCTCCTCGAAGTCGTCGCCGCCGCCGCAGCCCGCCAGCGTCAGCCCGCCGGCGATGGTCAGGACCCCCAGGATGGTTGCCAGCTTGCGCATCAGTCCTCTCCTCTCTAGGCGATTTGGAATGATCCGGGGAAGCGCGCATCAGCACGCGCCCCCGCCTCAATCACAAGGACACCGGCACACTGCGTCAAGTTCCCCCGGGGTGAACCCTTGGGCGACGCCAGGGGAGCGGGCATAATCAAGGCCTTCAACGGCAGCGTGAAACAATGGAGGCGGTCGTGACACGGAGCTCCCAACCGCAGTTCAATGGCGGCTACCCCCTACGGCGCCCGCGCCGGATGCGCCGCGACGCCTTCTCCCGCCGACTCATGCGGGAGACTCGGCTCGGCCCGGAGGATCTGATCCAGCCGGTCTTCGTCCTCGACGGCGAGGATCGCACCGAGCCGGTGCCCTCCATGCCCGGCGTCGAGCGCATGACCATCGACCGACTGGTCCAGGAGGCGCGGGAGCTGCACGCCCTCGGCATCCCGCTGATCGCCATCTTCCCGGTGACCCCCGCCGAAGTGAAAAGCGAGGACGCGCGCGAAGCCTACAACCCGAGCGGCATCGCCCAGCGCGCCGTGCGTGCGGTCAAGGATGCGGTCCCCGGGATGGGCGTCATGACCGACGTCGCCCTCGACCCGTTCACCAGTCACGGCCAGGACGGGCTGATCGACGAAACCGGCTACGTCATGAACGAGGAGACCGTCGAGGTCCTGGTCCGCCAGGCGCTCTCCCACGCCGAGGCCGGAGCCGACGTGGTCGGCCCCTCCGACATGATGGATGGCCGCGTGGGGGCGATCCGCAGCGCCCTGGAGTCCCACGACCACCGCAATGTGCGCATCCTCTCCTACGCGGCCAAGTACGCCTCCTGCTACTACGGTCCGTTCCGCGATGCCGTGGGCTCCTCGGACAACCTCGGCAGCGGCGTGGCCGGACCGGGCAAGGACAGCTATCAGATGGACCCGGGCAACAGCGACGAGGCCCTGCACGAGGTGGCCCTCGATCTGCAGGAGGGGGCCGACATGTTCATGGTCAAACCCGGCCTCCCCTACCTGGACGTCATCCGGCGGATCAAGGACGAATTCGGGGTGCCGACCTTCGCCTACCAGGTCAGCGGCGAGTACTCCATGCTCAAGGCAGCCGCCCAGAACGGCTGGCTCGACGAGCGCGAGTGCGTGCTCGAGGCGCTGCTCTCGCTGCGCCGGGCGGGCGCCGATGGCATCCTGACCTACCACGCACGGGCTGCGGCTCAGTGGATGCGCGAAGAGGACTGAGATCTTGAAGAGCTACTTCGCCCGGATCTTCGGCTCCTCGCCGGTCGCACCTTTGCAGCAACACATGGCCGAGGTGGTCGACTGCGTGGAGGTGCTGCCGGAACTCTTCCGGGCCTCGGCGGCGGGCGACGTGCAGCGCATGCGCGACGCCCACCGCCAGATCGTCCAGCACGAGCACGAGGCGGACCGCCTGAAGAAGGAGATCCGCGCACACCTGCCGCCGGATCTGTTCATGCCGTGGGACCGGCGTGACTTCCTCGAGCTGCTGCGCGCCCAGGATCGGATCGCCAACAAGAGCAAGGACATCGCCGGGCTGATGATCGGCCGCCAGATGCAGTGGCCGGCGGCACTGGAAGAGGCCACCCTGGGTCTGCTCGATCAGGGCATCGAGGCGGCCCGCCAGGCCAAGGCCTCGGTACGCGAGCTCGATGAGCTGGTCGAGGCCGGCTTCCGCGGCGCGGAGCTGGAGATCGTCGAGAGCCTGCTGGACAAACTCGACGACGTAGAGGCCGAAACCGACCGCATGCAGGTCCAGCTGCGCTCGCAGCTGTTCGAGATCGAGCGCGAGCTCTACCCGGTGGATGTCATGTTCCTCTACCAGATCATCGAGGCCCTCGGCACCCTCGCCGACCGTGCCCAGCAGACGGGCGCCCGCTTTCAGATCCTGCTCGCGCGCTGAGGCATGGAATACGCCGTCGTCTACCTGGCCCTCGCCGCTGCGTTCGGACTGTTCATGGCCTGGGGCATCGGGGCCAACGACGTGGCCAACGCCATGGCCACGTCGGTGGGCTCGCGGGCACTGACCATTCGCCAGGCGGTGGTGATCGCCGCCATCTTCGAGTTCGCCGGCGCGGTGCTCGCCGGCGGCGCGGTGGCAGCCACGGTCCGCGGCGGCATCGTCGACACCTCATCACTGGTCGGCGAGGAGGAGATCCTCGTCTTCGGCATGCTCGCCGCCCTCGCCGCCGCTGGCTGCTGGCTGCTGGTGGCCTCCTGGCGAGGTTGGCCGGTCTCCACCACGCACTCGATCATCGGCGCCCTGGTCGGCTTCGGTATCGCCGGACTGGGCTGGGGGGCCATCCACTGGCCGGCCGTCGGGCAGGTGGCCGCCAGCTGGGTCACCTCGCCGCTGATCGCTGCGGTGGTCAGCTTCGCCCTGTTCCGCTCAGTGCAGATGCTGGTCCTCGACCGCCGCCATCCGCTGGAGGCGGCCAAGAAGTGGGTGCCCTTCTATATCTTCCTCACCGGGTTCTTCGTCTCGGTCATCACCCTCTTCCGTGGGCTGCAGCACATCGGGCTGGAGCTGGGCTTCGCCACCAACCTCCTGCTGTCGCTCGCCATCGGCCTGGTCATGGCCTGGGCCGGCAAGCTGGCGATCCATCGCACCCGCTTCGACGAGCGCCCTCACCGGCGCTACCAGTTCCGTAACGTCGAACGGGTCTTCGCCGTACTGATGATCATCACCGCCTGCGCCATGGCCTTCGCCCACGGCTCCAACGACGTAGCCAACGCCGTCGGGCCGGTGGCCGCGGTGGTCGCCACCGTGACCAGCGGCGAGATCCAGCCCGAGGCACCGGTCCCGGTGTGGGTCCTGGTCCTGGGCGCAGTGGGTATCGTCGCTGGATTGCTGATGCTCGGCCGCCACGTCATCGCCACGGTGGGCAAGAACATCACCCAGCTCACCCCGAGCCGGGGGTTCGCCTGCAATCTGGCCACCGCCGGGACCGTGGTCACCGCCTCGGGCATCGGCCTGCCCATCTCCACCACCCACACCCTGGTCGGGGCCGTGCTCGGCGTCGGGCTGGCCCGTGGACTGGCCGCCATCGACCTGCGGGTGGTGACCGGGGTGTTCATGTCGTGGCTCGTCACCCTGCCCGCCGGTGGCATCCTCGCCGTGGTCTTTTTCTACTTGCTCTACTGGAGCTTCGGCTGAACCGGGACAGACCCATGAGCGATCACTACGCCGTCGTCGGCAACCCGATTGCCCACAGCAAATCACCCCAAATCCACGCCCGCTTCGCCGCGGAGGTAGGGGCCGACCTGTTCTACCAGCGCTTGTGGGCCCCGGAGGAACACTTCGACGCCGTGGCGCAAGCGTTCTTCGCCGGCGGCGGCCACGGGCTCAACGTCACCGTGCCGTTCAAGGAGGCAGCCTGTGCCTTCGCCGACACCCTCAGCGAGCGGGCCCGAACCGCCGGCGCCGTGAACACCCTGCGCGCCGAGGCCGACGGTCGCCGCTTCGGCGACAACACCGACGGTATCGGCCTGCTGCGCGACCTGCGCGACAATCACGGGGTCCAGCTGGCCGGCCGGCGCCTGCTCCTGCTCGGCGCCGGCGGCGCCGCCCGAGGGGTCCTGAGCGAGCTGCTCGCCGAGGGGCCACAGACGCTGGTCATCGCCAACCGCACGGTGAGTCGCGCCGAGGCCCTCGCCTCCGCCGACACGCGCATCCGCGGTTGCGGCTTCGAAGCGCTGCACGGGCATACCTTTGACGTGGTACTGAACACCACCGCCGCCGGGCTGCAGGGCGAGATGCCACCCCTGCCCGACGACTTGCTCGCCCCCGGCGCCGCCGCCTACGACCTGGTCTATGCCGACGGCGACACGCCGTTCATGGCCTGGGCACGGGCGCGCGGCGCCGCCGTGGTCTGCGACGGTCTGGGCATGCTCGTTGAGCAGGCAGCGGAATCGTTCTATCTCTGGCGCGGCACCTACCCGCAGACTGCTCCGGTCATCGAGGCGCTGCGCGGCGGGGCCTGAACCGCCTGTCTACGCGCGGGGCCGCTCAGGCCTCGCGGCTGTTGACCATGACCTCGGCCTCACCGGTGAGCACGGTGCGCTTGCGCACGTAGCAGCGGGTATCCAGGCGCACGCGATGGCGCTCGCGCTCCACCTCGATGACTGTGGCCTCGGCGCGCACGGTGTCACCGATGCGCACCGGCGCCTGAAAGCGCAGCTGCTGACCGAGGTAAATGGCCCCCGGCCCCGGCATGCGGGTGCCGAGGACGCAGGAGATCAGCCCACCGAGGAACAGCCCGTGGGCGATGCGCCCCTTGGCGAAGGTCGTCGAGGCAAACTCCTCGTTGATGTGCACGGGGTTATTGTCCCCGGAGAGGCCGGCGAAGAGGACCAGGTCGGCCTCGGTGACGGTCCGCGTGTAGGATCCCGCCATCCCCGGCTCCAGATCCTCGACGCAGTACCCCTGCAGCTCATGAACCATGCGCTTCTTGCTCCCGCTCGCCGTCGTTGAACGCGGTAAATACGGATGGTGACTGGGTTGTCACTCTGACACGCGCGGGTGCAAAAAGGCCAGTGGGACGCCGTGCCGGAGCGCCGGCAATCGGCGTTTGCGCCCACGGGGGCTCGTGCATATACTACCGTCCCGCTTTTGTCGGCGGGTGATCGACACCGGCGGCGCACCGCGCCCAGAGGGCCGGCCGCCCCCTGAAAAAAACGACCCCGCAGCATCCCAGAGGCGACCGTGACGGACGAAAACGCACCCGGCCTGTACCGGCCCAGCTTCGAACGAGACAACTGCGGTTTCGGGCTGATTGCCCATATGGATGGTAACCCCAGCCATTGGCTCATCGAAACCGCTGTAGCCGCCCTCGGGCGACTCACTCACCGTGGCGCGGTGGCGGCCGACGGCAAGACCGGCGACGGCTGCGGCCTGCTGCTGACCAAGCCCGACGCCTTCCTGCGCGCCGTGGCAGAGGAGGCTGGCCTGGAACTCGGCGAGCAGTACGCCGTGGGCAGCCTGTTCCTCCACCCCGACGACCAGCGCGCGGAAGCCGCCCGCGAGGCCCTACGTGAGGCGCTGCGCAGCCAGGGGCTGGAGCCGGCCGGATTCCGCGAGGTCCCGGTGGACCCCTCGGCGCTGGGGGCCCAGGCCCTCCAAACCCGTCCCCGGATCGAACAAGTCTTCGTCAACGCCGATCCGGGGATGGAGGCCCAGGACCTGGAACGGCGGTTGTTCATCGCCCGCCGACTTACCGAGAAGGCAATCAGCAGCGAAGACGAGGTCTTCTACGTCGCCAGCCTTTCGGGCCGGGTCCTCTCCTACAAGGGGCTGGTGATGCCGGATTACCTCCCCTCCTTCTACCAGGACCTTCAGGACCCGCGCCTCGCCTCTTCCCTCTGCGTCTTCCACCAGCGTTTCTCCACCAACACCCTGCCCCAATGGCGCCTCGCCCAGCCGTTCCGCTACCTGGCCCATAATGGCGAGATCAACACCATCCAGGGCAACCGCAACTGGGCCAATGCCCGGGCTTTCACGCTGAACACCCCGCTGATCCCTGACATGGAAGCGGTGCACCCGCTGGTCAACAGCGAGGGTTCCGATTCCTCGAGCCTCGACAACATGCTCGACGTGCTCCTCCAGGGGGGGATGGACATCTTCCGCGCCATGCGCCTCCTCATGCCCCCGGCTTGGCAGAACGTCGACTCTATGGACGCGGACCTGCGCGCGTTCTACGAGTACCACTCCATGCACTGCGAGCCCTGGGACGGTCCGGCCGGCATCGTCCTCACCGACGGCCGCCACGCCGCCTGCACCCTGGATCGCAACGGCCTGCGGCCGGCACGCTGGGTGATGACCCGCGATCGCCACATCACCCTGGCCTCGGAGATCGGCGTCTGGGACTACGACCCGGCCGAGGTGGTGGCCAAGGGGCGACTCAAGCCCGGCGAAATGCTCGCCGCCGATACCGAAACCGGACAGCTGCTCACTCCCGAGCAGATCGACGAGCGGCTGATGCGCCGCAAGCCTTATAAGGTCTGGCTCAGCGACCACCTGCGCCGCCTCGAGCCCCTCGCCGGCCACGACGGCCGCAAGCCGCAGCTCGATGCCAAGGCCCTTGAAGTCCACCAGAAGCTCTTCGGCGTCTCTTTCGAGGAGCGCGACCAGGTGATGAAGGTGATGGCCGAGGACGGCCAGGAGGCCGTCGGCTCGATGGGCGACGACACCCCACTGCCGGTGCTCTCGCGCAAGGTCCGAGCCCTCTACGACACCTTCCGACAGCAGTTCGCCCAGGTCACCAACCCGGCGATCGACCCGCTGCGCGAGCGGATCGTGATGTCGCTGGAGACCTGTCTGGGCCGGGAAAAGAACCTCTTCGACGAGTCCGAGGATCACGCCAAGCGCATTACCGTGGACTCGCCGGTGCTATCCGGCGCAAAGTTCGCGGCGCTCAAGGCCCTGGACGACCCGGAGTACGCCCACACCGTCATCGACCTGACCTACGACCCCGCTCAACTGAGTCTGCGCAGCGCCATCGAGGCCGTCGCCGCCGAGGCCGAGGCAGCGGTCCGCGCCGGGTCGACGCTGGTGGTGCTCTCCGACCGCCGGGTCGAGCGCGGCCGGCTGACCATCCACGCCCTGCTGGCCACCGGCGCCGTCCACCACCGCTTGGTGGCCCGGGGCCTGCGCTGCAACGCCAATCTCATCGTCGAGACCGGCACCGCCCGCGACCCCCACCACATCGGCTGCCTGATCGGTTACGGGGCAACCTGCGTCTACCCCTACCTCGCCTACGAAGTCGTGGCCGAGATGGCCCGCTCCGGGCGGATCGAGGGGGACGTCGAGGAGCTCTGCCTCAACTACCGCAAGGGGCTGAACAAGGGGCTGTACAAGATCCTCTCCAAGATGGGGATCTCCACCATCGCCAGCTACCGCGGGGCACAGCTGTTCGAGTCCGTGGGCCTGTCCGACGAGGTGGTGGACCTGTGCTTCACCGGCACCACCAACCGCATCCAGGGCATGGACTTCACCGACCTCGAGGCCGACGCGCGCGAACTGGCCCGGCGCGCCCACCGCCCCACCGAACTCCTCGACCAGGGCGGGGTCTTCAAGTACGTCCACGGCGGCGAGTACCACTGCTACAACCCCGAGGTGGTCTCCTACCTGCAGCAGGCGGTGGAGAACGGCGACTACGCCACCTACAAGCGGTTCGCGGACGAGGTGAACCAGCGCCCCACCGCCACCCTGCGTGATCTGCTCGGGCTCAAGGCCCCGGAGCAGGGCATTGCGGTGGACGAGGTCCAGCCCATCGACGACATCCTCACCCGGTTCGACTCCGCCGGGATGAGCCTCGGGGCGCTGTCGCCAGAGGCCCACGAGGCCCTGGCCATGGCCATGAACCGCCTCGGCGGCCGGTCGAACTCCGGCGAAGGCGGCGAAGACCCGGCCCGCTACGGCACTGATCGGGTCTCGAAGATCAAGCAGATCGCCTCGGGGCGCTTTGGCGTCACCCCGCACTACCTCGTCAACGCCGAGGTGCTGCAGATCAAGGTGGCCCAGGGCGCCAAGCCCGGCGAGGGCGGACAGCTGCCGGGGCACAAGGTCAATGAGATGATCGCCCGGCTGCGCTACTCCAAGCCCGGGGTGGCCCTGATCTCGCCGCCGCCGCACCACGACATCTACTCCATCGAGGACCTGGCGCAGCTGATCTTCGACCTCAAGCAGGTCAACCCGCAGGCGCAGGTCTCGGTGAAGCTGGTGGCCGAGGCCGGCGTCGGCACCGTGGCCGCCGGCGTGGCCAAGGCGTATGCCGACCTGATCACCATCGCCGGCTACGACGGCGGCACCGGCGCCAGCCCGCTGACCTCCGTGAAGTACGCCGGCGGCCCGTGGGAGCTGGGCCTGACCGAGACCCACCAGACCCTGCGCGCCAACGACCTGCGCGACAAGGTGCGGCTGCAGGCCGACGGCGGCATGAAGACCGGCCTGGACGTGATCAAGGGGGCGATCCTCGGCGCCGAGAGCTTCGGCTTTGGCACCGCGCCCATGGTGGCCCTCGGCTGCAAGTACCTGCGCATCTGCCACCTGAACAACTGCGCCACCGGCGTGGCCACCCAGGACAACGTCCTGCGCCTGAAGCACTTCGTCGGGACCGCTGAGAAGGTGGCGAACTACTTCCGCTTCGTCGCCGAGGAGACCCGCGAGTGGTTGGCGTTGCTCGGTGTACGCCGGCTCGAGGACCTCATCGGGCGAACCGACCTGCTGGAGATCCTGCCCGGCGAGACCGAGCGCCAGGGGCGTCTGGACCTGTCGCCGATCCTCTCCGACGGCGGTGTCCCCGAAGACAAGCCCAAGCGCTGCCTGGAGCCGTCCAACGTGCCCTTCGACAAGGGCGAGCTGGCCGAGCGGATGGTGGCCGACTGCCTGCCGACCATCGAGGCCGGCACCGGCGGTGAGTTCCACTACACCCTGCGCAACAACAACCGCTCCATCGGCGCCCGGCTCAGCGGCGAAATCGCCCGCCGCCACGGCAACCAGGGCATGGCGAACAGCCCGGTCACCCTACGCCTGACCGGTACCGCGGGGCAGAGCTTCGGCGTCTGGAACGCCGGCGGGCTGCACATGGTGCTCGAGGGGGACGCCAACGACTACGTGGGCAAGGGCATGGCCGGCGGTAAGCTCGTCCTCTACCCACCCGAAGGCAGCCGGTTCGAGGCGCGCAAGACCACCATCATGGGCAACACCTGCCTCTACGGCGCCACCGGCGGGCGGCTCTACGCCGCCGGCACCGTCGGCGAGCGCTTCGGTGTGCGCAACTCCGGCGCCACCGCGGTGGTCGAGGGCGTCGGCGACCACGGCTGCGAGTACATGACCGGCGGCGTGGTCTGCGTGCTCGGGCCCACCGGGGTCAACTTCGGTGCCGGCATGACCGGCGGTCTCGCCTTCGTCCTCGACGAGGCCGGCACCTTCGCCGACCGCTACAACCACGAGCTCATCGACATCCACCGACTGCAGTCGGAAAACATGGAGGCTCACCGCAACTACCTGCGCGAGCTGATCCGCGAGTTCGTGGCCGAGACCGGCAGCGTGTGGGGACGGGCGGTCCTCGACGACTTCCGCGGCTACCTGCCCCGCTTCTGGCTGGTCAAGCCGAAGGCCGCCGATCTTCACACCATCCTCGATACGCTCCGCCAGGCGGCCTGACGGCCGCCGGCGGCGCCCGAGCACGGACGGATTAGTCAGCCATGTCCAGCAGTGTCTTCCAGTTCCTCGAGATCCCGCGCCGCGACCCGGACAAGCTCCAGGTCGACGAGCGCATCCGCCGCTTCGCCGAGATCTACGGCCGCTACGACGAGCAGACCGCCGCCGCCCAGGCGGGGCGCTGCCTCGACTGCGGCAACCCCTACTGTGAGTGGAAGTGCCCGGTCCATAACTACATCCCGCACTGGCTGCGGCTGGTGGCCGAGGGCAACCTGTTCGAGGCCGCGGAACTCTCCCACAAGACCAACACCCTGCCCGACGTTTGCGGTCGCGTCTGCCCACAGGACCGGCTCTGCGAGGGGGCTTGCACCCTCAACGACGGCTTCGGTGCAGTGACCATCGGGTCGGTGGAGAAGTACATCAGCGACGAGGCCCTGCGCCAGGGCTGGCGGCCCGATGTCAGCGACGTGGTCGACACGGGCAAACGGGTGGCGATCATCGGCGCCGGTCCCGCCGGGCTTGGTGCGGCCGACGTGCTCGCCCGCAACGGGGTCCGGCCGGTGGTCTTCGACCGCTACCCGGAGATCGGCGGCCTGCTGACCTTCGGCATCCCGCCGTTCAAGCTCGACAAGGACATCGTCCGCCGGCGCCGCGAAATCCTCGAGGGCATCGGCGTCGAGTTCCGCCTCAACACCGAGGTCGGGCAGGCCGTCAGCTTCGACGAACTCCTCGCCGAGTACGACGCCGTCTTCCTTGGTACCGGCACCTACACCTACATGCGCGGCGGCTTCCCCGGCGAGGATCTGCCCGGGGTCTACGAGGCGCTGCCCTACCTGGTCTCGAACATCAACCGCGAGGAGGGCTGGCAGGGCACCGAGGACGAGTTCATCGACATGCGCGGCAAGCGTGTCGTGGTCCTCGGCGGCGGCGACACGGCCATGGACTGCAACCGCACCGCCATCCGGCAGGGGGCGGCCAGCGTCACCTGCGCCTACCGCCGCGACGAGCAGAACATGCCCGGCTCCCGGCGCGAGGTCGAGAACGCCAAGGAGGAGGGCGTCGAGTTCCTCTGGAATCGCCAGCCGATCGAAGTCATTGGAGAAAACCACATCGAAGGGGTTAAGGTAGTCCGGACCGAGCTCGGTGCCCCGGACGAACACGGGCGACGCCGGCCGGAGCCGGTGCCCGGCTCCGAAGAGGTGCTGCCGGCCGACAGCCTCATCATCGCCTTCGGCTTTCGGCCCAGCCCGCCGCATTGGCTGGAGCAGCACGGCGTCGAGCTCGACGATTGGGGCCAGGTGCGGGTCAGCCGGCAGGACGGAACCTTCGGACAGACCACCAACCCGAAGATCTTCGCCGGCGGCGACATGGTCCGCGGCTCCGATCTGGTCGTGACGGCTGTCTGGGAGGGCCGTGAGGCAGCCAAGGGCATCCTTGATCACCTACAGGTATAGGAGTGACGCGGTGAGCAGCTCTGAGCTCAAGAACGATCGAATCCTGCGCGCGTTCCAGCGCCAGCCCGTGGACCGGACCCCGGTCTGGATGATGCGCCAGGCCGGCCGCTATCTGGCCGAATACCGAGAGGTGCGGGCCCAGGCCGGCAGCTTCATGGGCCTGTGCCGCAGCCCCGAGCTGGCGGCCCGGGTCACGCTGCAGCCGCTGGAGCGCTATGAGCTCGATGCCGCCATCCTCTTTTCGGACATCCTCACCATCCCGGAGGCCATGGGGCTGGGGCTGAACTTCGTCTCCGGTGAGGGACCGGTCTTCGAGCACCGGGTCAAGACGGCCGCCGACATCGACCGCCTGCCGCAGCCCTCCGCCGACAAGGAGCTGAGCTACGTCATGGACGCGGTCGCGGCCTGCCGCAAGGAGCTGGCCGGTCAGGTGCCGCTGATCGGCTTCACCGGCAGCCCCTGGACGCTGGCCACTTACATGATCGAGGGCGGCTCCAGCAAGACCTTCGCGGCCAGCAAGAGCCTGCTCTTCAACGAGCCGGAGGCCGCCCACCGGCTGATGACCAAGCTGGCCGACACGGTGGCCGACTACCTCAACGGGCAGATCGAGGCCGGTGCCCAGGCGCTGATGATCTTCGATACCTGGGGCGGCGCGCTGGACCCGGTGCGCTACCGGGAGTTCTCGCTGGCCTACATGCAGCGCATCGTCGAGCAGCTGCCCCGCGAGCGCGAGGGGCGGCGCATCCCGGTGACCCTGTTCACCAAGGGCGGCGGGCAGTGGCTGGAAGACATCGCCGACACCGGCTGTGACGGCGTCGGTCTTGACTGGACCACCTCACTGACCGAAGCCCGCCGCCGCATCGGCGACCGGGTGGCGCTGCAGGGCAACCTGGATCCGTGCATGCTGCACGCCAACCCCGAGGTAATCCGCCGCGAGGTGGCCCGCTGCCTCGAGGAGTTCGGCCACGGGCCGGGCCACGTCTTCAACCTCGGCCACGGGATCCAGCCGGAGACGCCGCCCGAGAACGTCGACGCCATGATCCGTGCCCTTCACGAACTCTCCCCGGCCTACCATGACGCAGCGGCCACCTCGGCCACGTCGTAGGCGGCGGAGACGGCGTACCCTCTCGGCGGGCGTCATTCCGGTGCGCTTCGCCGAGCGGGGGCGTCTCTATCTGCTCCTGCGCGCCTTCCAGTACTGGGACTTCCCCAAGGGCAAGGTCGAGCCCGGCGAGGAGCCACTCGAGGCAGCCCGGCGCGAGGTCCAGGAAGAGGCCGGAATCACCGAGCTGACCTTCCGCTGGGGCTACGCGTTCTTCGAGACCGGCCCCTACGCCCAGGGCAAGGTGGCCCGCTACTACGTCGCCGAGACCACCACGCGGCGCGTGGTCCTCGGCATCAACCCGGAACTCGGCCGCCCGGAGCACCACGAGTACCGATGGGTCACGCCGGGCGAGGCGTACCGACTTGCGTCGCCGCGTGTCCGCGAGGTCCTCGACTGGGCCGAGACGCAGATCGCCGGCGCCGTGCACGACGGCGCCTGAGTGCCACCCTCAGCTCCGCCCGAAGCGCCACCCCACCGCGCCCTCCCAGGCGTCCCGGGCGAAATACCCGAGCAGCGCCAGCACGATCACCGCCCCGCCAAGCATCGACGGCACCGGCGGCACCTCGGCGAAGACCAGCCACACCCAGACCGGCCCCAGGGCCGCCTCGAGCAGCAGCACCAGGCTGACCTCCGGCGAGGGCAGGTAGCGGGTGGACTGGGCGATGAGCACCAGGGCCAGGGGCATCTGCACCAGACCCATGACGCCGAGCACCGCGTAGCTCTCCCAGCCCAGGGCCAACGGCGCCGCCCAGGGGGCGGCACACAGGGCGGCGACGACGCCGCCGGTGGCCACCACCGGCAGGCGGTTGATCTCCGGACGGGCACGCAGCAGCGTGAGGTTGGCGCCCATATTGGCGGCGGCCAGCAGGGCCGCCAGGTCGCCCAGCCGCCCGCCGGGTTCCGCCGGAGCGCTGAAGATCACGGCCATGCCGACGATCACCGCGGCGATGGTCCACCAGGTCCGGCTCTGGATCGGCTCACGCAGGAAGAGCCAGGTGAACACCGCCGAGAAGAGCGGTGCGGTCGCGAAGAGCACCAGCACGTTGGCGGCGTGGGTGTTGAGCACCGCGAAGACAAAGAGGATCGAGTTCAGCCCGAAGAACAGCCCGGAGGCTGCCGCGGCCCAGCCACCCCGGCGCCAGATGCGCAGGGTGTAACGACCCTGGGTGGCGAAGAGCAGCGCGCTGACCGCCACCGCCATCAGCAGCCCCCGCCAGAAGACCACATCCCAGCCCCCGGCCCCGGCCAGGCGCACCAGCACCGCATCGAAGCTCAGCGCCGTCACTCCGGCGGCGGCGATCATCAGGCCCTTGGCACGGTCCTGGGCGCCGAAGGGCGCAGCGCTCCGCGGCATACTGACTGAACTCCCTGTTGGATGACCCCGCCGGCCCGGCGGGAGGCTTGGCGTCGCGACGAAGGCCGGGAGGATAACCCCTCCCGGCCCTCGTTTCAGTAGGTCTCGAAGCGAATCCCGGCGTAGATGGTGCGCTCCGGGGCGGGTTCGAAGTAGCCCCCATCCTCGAGCCGATTATCGAACTCGTTGGCCTGGTTGATGCGCACGTTGGCGTCGTAGGTCTCGTCGAAGAGGTTGTTGACCCCGAAGAAGGGCTGCGCCTCGTAGGCGTCGGTGACGAAGGTGCGGCTGGCGTGCAGGCCGACCTCGGCGTAGCCGGAACTGCGCTGGGTGTTGCGGTCGTCGGCCCAGATGCCCTCGCTAGCCCGCAGGTCACCGGCCACACGCCAGCCGTTGGGGGCCTGCCAGGCGGCCTCCAGGTAGCCGTGGGCGCGGGGCACGCCCGGGATGCGGTTGCCCGCCACCGACTTCGCCTCTTCATCGATCTCACCCGGGGCATCATCGTCCCCGATAGCCGGCGTCTCGTAATCCCGGAAGGTGAACTGCCCGTAGGCCAGAGCGGCGGTCAGCTCCAGGCGATCCGTCGGGAACGCCTCCAAACCCAGCTCCACGCCCCGCCGGCGGGTCTCGCCGGCGTTCTCATAGCGCTCCGGACCGTCGGTCTCCCCCTGCGGGACCAGTTCGTCCTCGGTCACCACTTGAAAGAGGCTGAGCTCGTAGCGCAGCCGCCGATCCAGGGCCCGCCCCTTGACCCCGACCTCCAGGGAGCGCGCCTGCTGCGGCTCGATCGCGTCGTTGATGCCCCCTTCGTCGCGGTCCCAGAGCTCCCAGAGGGTCGGCGTCTCGAAGGCGGAGCTGGCGTTGGCGTAGAGGCTGTGATCCTCCGCCACGGCGTAGCGCACCCCGGCCAGGTAGCTCGGCTCGGTGTAGGTCTGACTTTCGGTTCCCCCATGCGTCGCCTTGCGATCGTCGATGCTCATCCGGGTCCAGTCCAGACGACCGCCGCCGACCAGCCGCCAGCGCGGCGCCACCTCCCACTCCGCCTGCAGGTAACCGGCCACCACCTGGGCCTGCTCAATCTGATCGTTGGTGCGCTCTCCTTCGTCGCCCTCGTCGTTGACGTAACGCTGCCGGTCGTCGTACTGCCACTCGGCGTCGGTACCCACGGAGACCTGCACCGGCCGCCCGGCGGCCTCGGTGCGGCGCACGTGGCGGCCGCCGACGCCGCCGAAGTAGCGCTCGAAGGTGACAATCCCGCCCGGGCTCAACTGATCATTCCCGAGGTCATCACCACCGTCAAAAGGGTTCCGCCGGTAGAAGTCCCGGCGCTGCAGGAAGGCCCGGCCCTCCCAGAGTTCGGTGGCCGACGGCTCCGCGGTGAGGATCACCGCCCCGCTCTGCTGCTCCACCTCCTCGCCGGCGTCGTACTGGAGCGCGCTGCCCGCCGCCTGCCGCCGATCCTCCCGTACATCGCGGCGACTGAGCCCCCCCGGGTCCTGGGCCTCCGGGGCATCGAGGAGGTTGGCGATGAAACGCAGCCGCTCCCCCCCGGCCAGGTCGCGGTCGAGCTTGATGTTCAGCCGCCGCTGCGCTGAGCCCGAGTGGTCGCGGTAGCCATCCATCTCCTGATTGGAGGCGGTCACCGCCGTCCGCCATGTCTCCTCGGCGCGCCCGCCCCAGACCCGCTGGGCCCGCTCGCCGTGGCTGCCGAAGAGCACCTCGCCGCCCAGGAAGTCACCGCTGTCCGGGGGCTCCAGCGTGGTGAAGCGAAAGACGCCCCCGGCGGCGTTGCCGTAGAGGGCGGAGGCCGGCCCGCGGATGACCTCCAGGCGCTCCACGAAGGCCGGGTCCAGCGCATCGAGCTGGCTCTGGCCGTCGGCCACCGTGTACGGCACATCGTCCACGAAGGCGCGGACGCCGCGCAGCCCGAAGGGCGAGCGGGCGCCGAAACCCCGCACCGACAGGCGCAGATCCTGGGCGGCGTTGTAGCGGTTCTGGGTGTGCACCCCGGGTACGCGGTCGAGCCCCTGGTCCAGGGAGAGGCGGCGGCGATCGGCGTAGGCCTCCCGGCCGACTACGGAGACCGCCGCCGGATAGGCGTCGGGATCCACATCGAGCCCGGGCACGGTGGCGACCACCGGCGGCAGCGCGGCCTCCTCACCCGCCGCCGGGCCGGGCACACCGGCAGCTAGCGACAACCCTACCCCGAGTGCCCCGAGAAAGGCGCCTGGCCTGCATGCTACATTCGACCCTGACCCGCGCCGCGCACCAGGACCACCGATGATTCGCCGGCTGACCATGACCACGCCCGTCCCGCTGCCCATGCTTGTCACCCCGTTGCTGCTCTTCGCTCTCGCCAACCCCGGCCACGCCGCCGAGACCGCGCCGGCGGAGCTGGAACCGGTCCCGCTCGGCACCCGCACGCTGCCCGAGGGTGTGCGTGAGGTAATCAGCGACGGACAGGATCGCACGGCGCTAGCGGTCACCGTCTACCTGCGGGGGCCGGCGGTGTTCCGCGAGACCCGCGAGATCGGGCTCCCCGACGAGCCGGCGCGGCTCGTCCTCACCGACGTCCCGGAACACATCGATGCCGGCACGGTCAGCCTTGATTCCGAGCACCTCCCCAGGGTCGGTGCGGTTGCCTTCACGCCGGGCGACCTCGATGAGGAGGGGCTGCTGCGCCACCACTTGGGCAGCGAGATCCGCTACCGCGCGGGCGCCGACCGCACCTGGGAACGTGGCTATCTGCTCGCCTTCGACGCCGACGAGGTGATTGTCGCCACCGACGAGGCGGTCTACCCGCTGCCACGCGGCAGCGAGACCCGCTTCGCCTTCCCGGAGCGACCGCCCCGGCTGCACGGGCGACCCACCCTCGAGCTGGCCATCGACAGCGAGCGCGGCGGCACCCACCCCGCTAACCTGGCCTACCGCAGCGAGGGCCTGACCTGGCATCCCGACTACCAGCTGCGCGTCATCGAAGACGCCGAGCCGCGCCTGGAGGGCTACGCCCGCGTGGAGAACGAAACCGGTATCGACCTGCAACAGGCCCGCTTGAGCCTGATCGGCGCCAGCCTCGGTGACGCCCCTGTCCGCACCCTGGCCCGGGCCGAGTCGGTCACGGCCGATCGACTCGACGGCCTGCCCCGGTTCCAGACCGCCGAACCCCACGATCTGCTCGCCGGGCGCAGCCACCGCATCCAGCTCTTCAGCCAGACGCCCGACGCCTTCGACCGCTATCACCGGCTGCGCAGCAACGCCGGTGCTGAGCCAGACCGCCCGCAGCACTCGCCGGCCCGGCGCGTAGCCAGCTGGCAGGCCGGCACCGATCTGCCCCCTGGCCGCGTAACGCTGCTCACCGGCCCGCCCGGGGCCGCCGAGCCGGTGGGCGAGGGGCGCATCCCGGGGACCGCCGCCGGGGACGAAATCGAGGTGGAGCTGGGCCCCGCCTTCACCGTCACCGGCGAGCGCACCCTGCGCGAGCGCCGGGCACTGGAGACGACCGAAGGCTTCGAGGCCGCCTGGCGCATCCGCCTGCGCAACCGCGGCGAGGCCGCCACTCGGATCGAGCTCGTGGAACGTTTCCCCGGCGACTGGGAGCTGCTCGAGACCAGCCAAGAGCCGGAGCGCGCTGAAGGCCGTTGGGCGCTGTGGGACCTGGCGCTGGAGGCCGATGACGAGACAACCCTCGAATACCGGGTGCGCGTGGAGCGAGAGGAATGAGCGAAGACCCCATCTGCCTCGAGGGCCTGAACTACAGGGATCTGCATAGCCGGACCGGCCTGCTGGAACTCGATCGGCGCTTCCTGGCGCACCTCCGCGCCGTGGCTCCGGAACGGGCGGCGCAGCTCGAGGCGCACCGCGACCCGGACCGCCCGAACCTCAGTGACCGCGACCTGGGGGAATGGCTCATCGCCACGGCACCCTGCCTCGAGGCGTTCCTGGCCGAGGCCTTCGGCATCAAGGCCTCCCTGCAGACCGTCCGTGACGCCCTGACCCGGGACGGCGAGGTGCTCGCCTTCCGGCGGGACTGGGTCCAGAAGCGGGCCCGCCGACGCAAGCCCCCCCCCCAGGTGTCATTCGCCGAGCTCGACAGGTGGCTGGATCAGGCCTTGGACGCCCGGGGCATTGACCGCCGGGACCGCGAACTGGCCGTAGCCCGGCTGGCCGCACAGTACACCGCCGAAAGCGACGCAGAAGCCGAACGTGAGCGTCTGCTGGACTGGTGTGCCGCGGCCCTGCACACCCCGCCGGGCCAGGCCGCCGTCGCCGACTGGGCGGCGTTCCGGCTGCCGCAGCGGGTGGACCACACCAACCTGGTGGCGCTGGAGGCCGAGGCCACCGAGGCGCAGGGCCAGCCCGTCCGCTTCCACGCCCCCCGCGCGCGCTGGCGCAGCCGGGACGGCTTCGAGCTCACTGACGGCCGCGCCCCGCAGCGCCAAGTCAGCGCCGAGGCCCACTACTGCATCTACTGCCACGACCACGAGGGCGACTTCTGCTCACGGGGCTTCCCCGAGAGGAAGGGCGACCCGGAGCTTGGGTACAAGGCGGATCCGCTCGGGGTACAGCTCACCGGCTGCCCGCTGGAGGAGCGCATCTCGGAGATGAACCGCCTCTACCGCGACGGCCACCCGCTGGCCGCGCTCGCCGTGGCGATGGTGGATAACCCCATGATTCCGGCCACCGGCCACCGGATCTGCAACGACTGCATGAAGGCCTGTATCTACCAGAAGCAGGACCCGGTGGACGTCCCGCAGATCGAGACCCGCACCCTCACCGACGTGCTCGGGCTGCCCTGGGGCGTCGAACTTTACCACCTCCTCGCGCGCTGGAACCCGCTGCGCGCCCGTCAGTACCTGCCCGCCGAGGAGAACGGCCGCCGGGTGCTGATCGCCGGGCAAGGGCCCGCGGGCTTCACCATGGCCCACCACCTGACCATGGCCGGGTGCACCGTGGTGGCCGTCGACGGCCTGAAAATCGAACCGCTGCCCCAGGCGTGGCTGGACGGACCGATCCGCGACTGGGGCGACGTCTGGGAACCGCTGCAGACGCGCACCCTCTACGGCTTTGGGGGCGTCGCCGAGTACGGCATCACCAACCGCTGGGACAAGAACTTCCTTAAGCTCATCTACCTCACCCTGGCCCGGCGCGAGCGCTATGCCGTCCACGGCGGCGTCCGGCTGGGCGGCACCCTCACCCTAGAGGATGCCTGGGCGCTCGGCTTCGACCACGTCTGCATCGCCACCGGGGCCGGCTACCCCCGGGTGCTGGAGGTCGGCAACAGCCTGGCCCGGGGCATGCGCCAGGCCAACGACTTCCTCATGGCCCTGCAGCTGACTGGGGCCGGCAAGAGTGAGAGCATTGCCAACCTACAGGTGCGCATGCCGGCGGTGGTCATTGGCGGCGGGCTGACCGCCGTCGATACTGCCACCGAGGTACAGGCCCACTACATCGCTCAGGTGGAGAAGGTCCTCGCCCACTACGAGGCCCTGGAGGCTGAAGGCGCCGGGTTCGGGGCCGGGCTCGGCGTCGAGGACCAGGCCATCCTCGAGGAGTTCCTGGCCCATGGGCGCGCCGTGCGTGCTGAGCGCGAGCGCGCCCATGCGGCCGGCGAGGCGCCGCGATTCGCGCCGCTGCTCCAGGCCTGGGGCGGCGTCACCATCGCCTACCGCAAGGGCCTCACCGCCTCGCCGGCCTACGTGCGCAACCATGAGGAGCTCACCAAGGCCCTGGAGGAGGGCATCCTCTACGCCGAGGGGCTCGAGCCCCTGCACGTGCGCCTGGACGAGCACGACCACGTCCACTCGGTGGTCTTCCGGCGCATGCGCCACGACGGCGGCCGCTGGTACGCCACCGGGCGCGAGACGGAGCTCGCGGCCCGCTCGATCTTCGTCGCCGCCGGGACCGTGCCCAATACCATCTACGCCCACGAGCACCCGGGCAGCCTTCAGCTGCAGGGCATCCACTACCGGCCCTACGGCTACCGGCGCAGGGGCCTGCAGCCCATCGCCGCCGGCGAGCACTGCAAGGCACCGGAGATCGGCCCGTTCACGTCTTACCAGTCGGCCGGGCGCACGGTCTCGTTCATCGGCGACACCCACCCGGTATTCGCCGGCAGCGTGGTGCAGGCCATCGCCTCGGCGCGACGCAGCTACCCGCAAGTGCTCGCCGCCCTCGGCGGGCTTCCCATGCAGCCCGGTCGCAAGGCTCGCGCCTTTCTCGACAACCTGGCCGCGCGGCTGACCCCGCGGGTGGTCTCCGTGGAGCAGCCGAGCCCGGCCGTGGCCGAGATCTGGGTCCGGGCACCGCTGGCCGCAGCCCGTTTTCGGCCCGGGCAGTTCTTCCGCCTGCAGACGCTGGAGACGCACAGTCCGGTGGTCGACGGCACCCGCCTGCAGGTACCACTGATGACCGTCTCGGGCACCGGTATCGACGGCGACTGCATCCGCCTGATGCTGTTGCAGTGGGGGGCCGCCCCGCGCATCGCCGCCCGCCTGCAGCCCGGCGACCCGTTGGTGCTGATGGGCCCCACCGGCGCGCCCACGGAGATCCCCGAAGACCGCACGGTGATGGTGGTGGCCGGCCGCTGGGGCGCGGCGGTGATGCACGATATCGGCTCGGCGCTGCGCGCGGCGGGCAACCGGGTGCTCTACATCGCCGCCTTCGGCAGCGCCGAGGAGATCGATCACCCCGATGAGCTGGAGGCCGGCGCCGACCAGATCGTCTGGGCTACCGCCCGCGAGCCCGCCTTCGAGCCGCGCCGCCCTCAGGACAGCGCAGTGATCAGCGCCGACATGGTCGACCTGGTCCGCCGCTACGGCGACGGCGAGATCGCCCCCGATGCCCCGGGGCTACCGCTGGCCGAGGTCGACCGGATCCTGGTCGTCGGCGGCACCGGGCTCCTGTTCGGCTTCCAGCAGGCACTGGCGGACGGCCTGTCGGCATACTTCCCGGACCACCTCGAGGCCGTGGGCACGGTGGGCAGTCCCATGCAGTGCATGCTCAAGGGCGTCTGCGCCCAGTGCCTGCAGTGGCAGGTGGACCCGGAGACCGGCGAGCGGACCCGGGCCGTCTTCTCCTGCGCCGAACAGGATCAGCCACTGGGCTGGATCGACCTGGGTAACCTGGCTGCACGGCAACAGCAGAACCGACTCCTCGACCGACTCACCGCCGCCTGGGTGGAGCGGCTGCTGCAGCGACGCGCACCGGACTGATATGCAATACTTCGGATATCAGACCCGAGAGTCGATACCCAAGGAGGAATCGCAATGGACGTAAGCAGGAACATGGGCACCGTGGATCGCGCCATCCGTGCCGTGGTGGGCATCTGCCTGATCGCTCTGGCGTTCATCGGGCCACAGACCGCCTGGGGATGGATCGGCCTGGTCCCGCTGGCGACCGCCATCGTCGGGGTCTGCCCGGCCTACATCCCGCTGGGCCTGAAGACCTGCGCCAAGTAGCACCGAGGCCTAGCTAACGCCGAGCCGGCGAACCGCCTCACGTACGGCGGTTTCGCCGGAGACGGCATCCAGCGTGCGCCGCGACGTCACCCCGGCGTCGAGCAGGGCCGCCAGCAGCGCGGCCACATCATCCCGCGGAATCTCGCCGTAGGGCAGCCCCTCGCCGAGGGTCACCCGCCCGCGGGCGCGTTCATTGAGCAGACGCCCGGGACGCAGGATGGTCCAGTCCATGGCCGTCGCGCGCAGGCGGTCATCGGCCTCACGCTTGGCCGCCAGGTACGGCCGCAGCCGCTCCGGGGCCTGCTCGGGGCACTCCGTGCGCATCGCCGAAACCATCACGAAACGCCGCACCCCGGCCGCCTCGGCCAGCTCGATGATCCGCAACGCGCCTTGACGGTCCACCGCCTCGGTCTTGTCGGCACCGGTATGCGGGCCAGAACCGGCCGTGAAGACCACAGCGTCCGCGCCGCGGACTGCCTGGCTACAGTCACGCTCGAGGTCAGCCACCACGGTCTCGGTGGCCCCCGCGGCCGCCAGGGCCGGCTGCTGGTCCGGATCCCGGACCATGGCCCGCACCTCGTGCCGGCTCGGCGCCAGCCGCTCCACCAGTCGCCGCCCCACCTGCCCGTGGGCCCCGATGATCAACACCCGCATCCTCTGCCCTCCGCTCGCGTCGCTGGCCTGCCTGGGCCTAGCCTACGCCGTCGGCGACGCCGCCGAAACGGGCACCGCGCAGGCGGTTCAGCGCAGCCATGACCTCGATCGTCCGCGGGCGGGCCAGGTCCCCGTCCGGGCGGGGCAGCAGCTGATCCCAGTGGCGGTTCAGCAGATCGGCCAGCCACGCCGGCGGGTCCTCGACCCGGCCGCTGTCCGAGAGTCGCTCGAGCAGCAGGCCGATGGCCCGCACCTGGGCGGGATCGGCGATCTGCTCCACGGCGCGCAGGTCGACGGCCTCCCGGCCGAGCAGCAGGGTATCGCGCCCGCGGCCCTGCACCTTGCGCTTACCGGGCTTGGTCTCGGTACGCACTGTACCCCCCTCCACGGCGCGGGTCGTCGGCCAGGCCAGCGGCGAGCGCACCTCGGCGTGGCGCCCGGTGGCGTACTCGGCGGCTACCCGCCGCGCCTCGGCGGTGACATCGGCCGGACGGTACTCCTGCATCTGGATGACCGTATCGGCGCTGTCCAGATAGTCTCCAGAGCCGCCCATCACCAATAACGTGGACACCGCATGGCGATCGCGCAGCTCGGCGATGCGATCGACCAGCGGCGTGATCGGTTCGGCATCCCGGGCCACCAGGGCCTGCATGCGCCGATCGCGGATCATAAAGTTGGTCGCCGAGGTGTCCTCGTCCACCAGCAGGGTGCGCGACCCCGCCTCGAGGGCCTCCTGCAGGGCGGCCGCCTGGCTGGTGGAGCCGGAGGCCAGGTCCGTGGAGAAGGCGGTGGTGGACTTGCCAAAGGGCAACTCGCCGATGTATGGCGACAGGTTCACGGCGTGGACGGCGCGCCCGTCCTCGGCGCGGATCTTCGCCGCGTCCTCGACGCTGACGACGCCGTCGCGACCATCCCCGGGGACGTGGTCATAGACCCCGAGCTCCAAGGCATTGAGCAGGGTCGACTTGCCGTGAAAGCCGCCGCCGACGATAAGCGTGATCCCCGCCGGGACGCCCATACCGGCGATCGGACCGGCATTGGGGGCGTGCAGCGTCAGGCGCAGCGAATCGGGGCTGTGGAAGGGGATGGCATCGCTCAGGGGCCGGTCGTCCACGCCGGAGCGCCGCGGCAGGACCGCCCCTTCAGCGACGAAGGCCACCAGGCCGCGCTCGTCGAGCTGCGCACGCAGCGCCTGCTGGTCCTCCACCGCGGCGCAGTGGCGCTCCAGCGAAGCGCCGTCGAGTTGCTGCGCCTCGGCAGCAGCGGCGACGATCCGCGGCAGTTTCCGGCAAAGGATCTCGGCCGCCTGGCGACCGAGGATGGTCCGCCCGCGCGCCGGCAGGGCGACGGTGAAACGCAGCTCGACACCGGCGTCGGTGAACAGCACGGCACTGCGATCAAGCACCGTCTGAGCGCCTGAATCGATGCGGACCGCCTGCTCGCTGGCGGCGGCACGCTCGAAGGCCCGGGCGATGTAGTCACGCGCCGCGCGGCGCCGGGGCTCGCCGATCAAGGCCGCTTCGGGCAGCCCCGCCCGCTCCCACGGCACCACAGCCCGCAGCCGCGAAGGCGCGGCAAACGGGTCGGCCTGGACCTTGTCCACACACAGGGTGAAGCCGGGGAAAGCGTGGCGGCCCTGGATGTCCTTGTACGCCTTGTAGCCCCGGCCGTCGATGCGCTGGAGGGTATTCTGCAGCTGTTCCATGCCGCCTCACGGTAGCCGAGCCGGGCCGCGCCGGCCAAGAGGGGCCGGCTCAACCGCGAACGTCGCCACGGTCCTCGCCGGCGGCGAGGGCACCGAGCCGCTGCAGCGCCCACTCCGTGGCCGCCACATCGGCCTGGGCGCAGTTCAGCCGCAGGCAGCGTCCGTACCGCCCGGTGGGCGAGAACACCGGCCCCGGGGCCACGCTGACCCCCTCGGCCAGCGCCCGGCGCTGCAGCTCCAGGCTGTCGCAGCCGGCCGGCAGTTCGACCCAGACCACGAAACCGCCCCGTGGCCGGGTCACTCGGGTCCCCTCGGGGAAGTGGCGGCGTACCAGACCGGCGATCCAACGCACGTGCCGCTCGTAGTTGCGCCGGGCCCGGCGCAGGAAGCGGTCGTAGCCGCCCTGCTCCAGGTAGTCGGCCACGGCCAGCGTACTCAGGGTGCAGGTGGCTTGACTGGTTGCGTACTTGAGGTAGACGAGACGATCCCGGTAGCGCCCCGGCGCCACCCAGCCGACGCGCAGCCCGGCACCGAGGATCTTCGAGAACGAACTGCAGTAGAGCACTTCGCCCTGGCCATCGAAGGCCTTCGCCGCCCACGGGCGGGTGCCGTCGAAGGCCAGCTCACCGTAGACGTCGTCCTCGATCAGGGGCACGTTGTGGGCGTTAAGCAGTGTCACCAGTTCCTGCTTGCGCGCCTCCGGGGTCACGTGGCCCAGCGGATTGCCGAAAGTGGGCATGAGCACGCAGGCACGGATCGACCAACGCGACAGGGCCCGCTCAAGGGCCTCGGGGATCATCCCCGAGTGGGGGTCGGTGGCGACCTCCAGGGCCTGCATCCCCTGGGACTCGATGGCCTGGAGGATGCCGTAGAAGGTGGGTGACTCGATGGCCACCACGTCGCCGGGCTCGGCCACGGCACGCAGGCTGAGGGTGATTGCCTCCTGGCAGCCGGCGGTCAGCACGATGTCGTCCGGCGAAAGGCTGCAGCCGGCGTAGGCCATGCGCCGGGCGATCTGGGTGCGCAGCTCAGCACAGCCCGGCGGGAAGTCGTAGGCATTGACGCGCTCGCGCTGTCGGCGGCGCACCCGGGCAAAGCTGCGGTCCATGGCCGCCGCCGGCAGGAAAGCGGCGGGCGCCGCGGCAGCACCCAGCGAGACCACGTCCGGCTCGTGGTGGGCGCGGACCAGATCGAGCACACGCTCCTGGCCGAGCACCAGACTGGGCGCGTCCACTTCGCCCACCTGCTCGCTCGGCGCCGCGGCGGCGGTGGTGCGTTCGCGGACGTAGAACCCGGAGCGTGGCCGCGCCTCGAGGATCTCGCGCTGCTCAAGCAGTTCACAGGCGGCGACGATGGTCGCCATGCTCACCCCGAAGTGCCGGCGCAGCCGTCGCAGTCCGGGCAGCCGGTCGCCAGGGGCATAGACGCCCTGTTCGATCTGCCCGGCGAGGGTCTCGGCCACTCGTTCGTAGAGCGGTGTGGTCATCACGGTCCAGTCTAACGCAACTGTACCGGTTCATAATGTCCAAAACTGATTCTGTATCGCCCGATGGATCGCGACGATCATAGTCATCGATCCCGAGAAGCAACGCAGGAATGCAATAATGTCCCAGGCCCTAAACGCCGAAGCAGGCTGGCAGTACGAGCAGTATACCCCCGGTTTTGCCGACTACTGGGATGACCTGGTGGGGTGGGAGACGCGTCTGGCCCGCGAAGGCGCCTTCTACAACCGCCTGGTGGGCGCCCACGGCGCCAAGAAGGTCATCGACCTGGCCACCGGCACGGGGGTCAACGCCGTCTCGCTGGCTCAGGCCGGCTTCGAGGTGACCGCCGTCGACGGCTCCGAGAACATGCTGATCAAGGCCCGCGAGAACGCCAGCAAGTACGGCGTGGAGTTCAGCGACACCCGGGCCGTCGACTGGCTGGAGCTCGACAAGGTCATGGGCACCGAGCAGTACGACGCTGCGGTGTGCCTGGGCAACTCCTTCACCCACCTGTTCGATCACGAGGACCGCCGCACCGCGCTGCTGGCGATGTACCGCGTGCTGCGTCCGGGCGGGATGCTGATCATCGATCAGCGCAACTACGACGACATGCTCGACAACGGCTACAGCTCCAAGCACGCCTACTGCTACACCGGCGAGGGTGTGGACGTGGGCCCGGCCGAGCTGCACCGGACGATGGCGCGTTTCCAGTACGTCTTTGCCGACGGCTCCACCTTCCAGCTGAAGATGTACCCGCTGCGGCAGGACTACATGACCCACCTGCTCGAGGACGCCGGGTTCATCAACGTGGAGCGCTACGGCGACCTGCAGAAGCCGTACTACCGCAACGATGTGGACTTCATCCAGCAGGTGGCCTACCGCCCGCTGGAGTCCTGAGACACCTCCGGCGCCCTCGGGCGCCCGGATGCACGGACGCGGCCCCGCCACAGGGGCCGCGTTTTTTTGTGCCCACTCGCCGGACCTGCTCCCACCCGATAACCGTACCGCGGCTGCCTTGAAGCCACGCACCGGTGCATCTAGCTTCAGATGTTGAAAGCTGACCCACGCGTGGACAGCGCAGGAGGTCGATGATGAACCGGCGGCAAAAGAGAGCGGAAGAAGCGCGGCGCAGGATCCTGGAGTCGGGCGATCAGGAGCTGATCAACCGGCTACACCTGCTGGAGGCGAGCCAGGCCCGGGCGGGACGTGGCGGACGTGGACCGGGACTGCTGGGAACGGCGGCGGCCGTCGGCGGCGGTGCCTATCTGGGCACCCTGCTCGCCGGGATGACCCTTAACGCCGAGATGCAGCGGGCCTTTGCCGCCGTTGCCGAGGACATGGGCTTTAGCCCGGGGGATCTCGGCCTCAGCCCCGCCGCGATGGAGGGCGACGTGGGCGATGTCGGCGGCGACGACGGTGGCCTGTTCGACGGCTTCGGCGGGTTCTTCGACATCTGACCCACCCCCCGGCGGGCGGCTGCCCGCCGGGGTGGCGCCGGCAGCGGGCTCAGACCCGCCAGAGGTCCATGAACTCGTGGACCGGCATCTGCTCCAGCCGCTGCTGCTCGCCGAGCGCAGCCTCAATCGCGCCAGCTTGCCGCGGCGCGAAGCGGGACGATACGGCGTTGCGGAACTTCTCCTCAAGCACCGGGATGCCCTCGTCGCGACGACGGCGGTGGCCGATGGGGTATTCCACGGCGATGCGCTCGGTCTTCGAGCCGTCCTTGAAGACGACCTGCACGGCGTTGCCGATGGATCGCTTGTCGGGGTCCATGTAATCCCGCGAGAAGCCCTCGTTTTCGGTGACCTCCATGCGCTCGCGCAGGGCATCGATCCGCGGATCCGCGGCCACGGCGTCCTCGTAGTCGGCGGCGGTGAGGCGGCCGAAGATCAGCGGGACCGCAACCATGTACTGCAGGCAGTGGTCGCGGTCGGCGGGGTTGTTCAGCGGCCCAGTCTTGTCGATGATCCGCACCCCCGCCTCCTGGGTCTCGATGATGACCCGGTCAACCTCATCGAGCCGCGGCGCCACCTCCGCGTGGAGCTTCAGGGCTGCCTCGACGGCCGTCTGGGCGTGGAACTCCGCCGGGAAGGAGATCTTGAACAGCACGTGCTCCATGACGTAACTGGCGTAGGCCTGGGAGCGACGGATCGGCTCGCCACGGAAGAGCACGTCCTGGAAGCCCCACCCCTGGGCGGAGAGGGCGGAGGGGTAGCCCATCTCGCCGGTGAGGCTCATCAGCGCCAGGCGCACGCCGCGCGCCGAGGCGTCACCGGCGGCCCAGCTCTTGCGCGATCCGGTGTTCGGCGCGTGGCGATAGGTGCGCAGCGCCCCGCCGTCGATCCAGGCGTTGGAGACGGCGTTGATGACATCCTCGCGGCTGCCGCCGAGCAGCCGGGTGGCCACGGCCGTGGTGGCCAGCCGTACCAGCAGGACGTGGTCGAGGCCGACGCGGTTGAAGCTGTTCTCCAGCGCCAGCACACCCTGGATCTCGTGGGCCTTGATGGCGGCGGTGAGCACCTCGCGCATGGTCAGCGGCGTCTCGCTCCGGGCGAGCCGCCGGCGGCTCTCGTAGTCGGCCGCGGCGAGGATGCCGCCGAGGTTGTCCGAGGGGTGGCCCCACTCGGCAGCCAGCCAGGTGTCGTTGAAGTCCAGCCAACGGATCAGGGCGCCGATGTTGAACGCGCCCTGCACCGGATCGAGGCGATAGGCGGTGCCCGGCACCACCACCCCGTCGCGCATCTCGGCGCCTGGGACGATGGGCCCGAGCAGCTTGGTGCAGGCCGGGTAGTCGAGCGCCATCATGGCGCAGGCGAGGCTGTCCATCAGGCAGTGCCGGGCGGTCTGATACGCCTCGGCGGAGTCGATGTCGGTGGCGCTGACGTAGTCGGCGATGGCCACCAGCTCGGCATCGGGATCGGGGCGCTGGGCGCTGCGGATGTCTCCGGACATGGGCAAGCTTCCTCAAGAACCAGTTGCAGTTGATCGTGCCACGGTCGCCGCCGACTCCGCGCCCCCCGCGGCAACGGGGCGGAGGCGGCGTTCCCGGGCTGAACGGCGTGTCAGCGCTGATCGATCGGCGGCACCGCACGCAGATTGTGGCCGGTGTAATCGGCGCTCGGACGAATGATGCGGTTCTTCGCCCGCTGCTCCATCACGTGGGCCGCCCACCCGCTATGCCGGGACATCACGAAGATCGGCGTGAACAGCTTGGTGGGAATCCCCATGAAGCGGTAGGCCGAGGCGTGGTAGAAGTCGGCATTCGCGAACAGCCCCTTCTCGTCCCACATCAACTGCTCCACGGCCTCGGAGACCGGGAACAGGGTCTCGTCACCGACCTCCGCGGCGAGCTCGCGGGACCACTCCTTGATCACGGCGTTGCGCGGGTCGACCTCGGTGTAGACCGCATGGCCGAAGCCCATGACTTTCTCCTTGCGCTCGAGCATTCCGGCCAGCTCGCGTCGCGCCTCCTCCGGGCTAGACCACTGCTCGAGCATCTCCATGGCAGCCTCGTTGGCGCCACCGTGGAGCGGGCCGCGCAGGGTCCCGATTGCCCCCGTGATGGCCGAGTGCATGTCCGACAGCGTCGAGGCGCAGACCCGGGCAGCGAAGGTGGAGGCGTTGAACTCGTGCTCCGCATAGAGGATCAGCGAGACGTGCATGACGTTCTTGTGCAGCGCGTTGGGCCGCTCACCGCGGAGCAGGTAGAGGAAGTGGGCGCCGATGGAGTCCTCGTCGCTGTCGGTATCGATGCGCACACCTTCGTGGCTGTATCGGTACCAGTAGGTGATGATCGACGGGAAGACCGCCAGCAGACGGTCCGCCACCTCGGCCTGCTGCGAGAAATCGGTCTCGGTCTCCAGGGTGCCGAGCATGGAACAGCCAGTGCGCATCACATCCATGGGGTGGGCATCCCGCGGGATCTGCTCAAGGACCGCCTTGACCGCCGGCGGCAGCTCGCGCATGCCGGAGAGGCGGCGCTTGTACGCCTCGAGCTGGGCGCGGTCGGGGAGTTCGCCGTAGAGCAGCAGGTAGGCCACCTCCTCGAACTCGCACTGTGCCGCCAGGTCACGGACGTCGTAGCCGCGGTAGGTCAGGCCCGTCCCCTCCTGGCCGACCGTGCACAGCGCCGTCTCCCCGGCGGATTGGCCACGCAGCCCGGCACCGGTCTTCTTTCCCGTCATCGCTTCTCTCCTCCTGTTCGTACGTCGCGCCCGAAGAGCTCATCGAGCTTGCGCTCATAGTCGTGGTAGCCGAGCACCTCGTAGAGCTCTTCGCGCGTCTGCATGCGATCGAGCATGCCCTCCTGGGTTCCCTCGGCACGAATGGCGCCGTAGACCTCCTCGGCGGCCCGGCTCATGGCCCGGAAGGCCGAAAGCGGATAGAGGACGAGCCCCGCCCCCGCCTCGCGCAGCTGCGCCACCGTGAAGTACGGCGTCTTGCCGAACTCGGTGATGTTGGCCAGCACCGGCACCGAGAGCCGGTCGGTGAAGGTGCGGATGTCCTCAAGGCTGTGCATGGCCTCGGCGAAGACCATGTCGGCACCAGCCTCCACGTACGCCTCGGCGCGCTCCAGGGCGGCCTCCAGACCCTCCGAGGCGCGGGCGTCGGTGCGCGCCATGACCACCAGCTCCGGATCGGGCCGCGCGTCCACCGCCGCTCGGACCCGATCGACCATCTCGGCGGTGGAGACCAGCTCCTTGCCCGGGCGGTGACCGCAGCGCTTGGCCTGGACCTGGTCCTCGATGTGCACCGCGGCCGCCCCGGCGCGCGTCAGCTCGCGGATAGTCCGCGCGACGCTGAAGGCACCGCCAAAGCCGGTGTCGATATCCACCAGCACCGGCGCGCGGGTCACGTCGGTGATGCGCCGGACGTCCTCGACCACATCGGCCAACTGGGTGATCCCCAGATCCGGCAGGCCGTACGAGGCATTGGCCACCCCGGCGCCGGAGACGTACAGCGCCTGGAACCCGGCCCGCTCGGCGAGCAGCGCCGAATAGGCGTTGATGGCGCCGACCACCTGCAGCGGTTGTTCCTGCGTAACGGCGTCGCGGAAGCGGCGTCCCGCGGATGACTGATCGGTCATGTTTTCGTTCGCTCCGTGTCGTGATCGGGTGGGCGGGCCGGACGGGTCAGGCGACGGCGTCGCCGCCCACGCGGACCAGGGTGCGGCCGGTCACCTGCCGGGCGAGCATCGCCTCGGCGGCATCGCGCAGCCCGTCGAGTTCCACCTCGCGGGTAACGAAGCCTTCCGGGTCCTGCGGACGCAGGTCTTCGCCGAGCCGCCGCCAGCTCTCCAGGCGCAGGGGGCGCGGGCAGTTGGCGGAACTGACGCCGAGCATGCTCACGCCGCGCAGGATCCACGGCATGACGGTGGTCTCGAGCTTCACGCCCCCGGCCAGACCGATGGAGGCGACGTTGCCGTACTCCTCGACCTGGGGCAGCAGCCCGGCGAGCAGGGGACCGCCAACGTTGTCGACCACGCCGGCGAAGCGGGCGCGATCCAGCGGCCGCTCGCTGAGCCCGATCGCCTCCGGGCTCACCACCTCGGCGGCGCCCAGCGCGTGGAGATATGACGCCGCATCCTTCTTGCCGGAAACCGCTACCACGCGGTAACCGGCGTTGCTGAACAGATCCACGGCGATGCTGCCCACGCCCCCCGAAGCCCCGGTGACGAGCACATCGCCCAGCGCCGGGGTCTGCCCGGCCGCCTCCATGCGAATCAGGGCCAGCGCCGCCGTGAATCCGGCGGTACCGAGTGCCATCGCCTGGCGGGGCGTCAGCCCTCCGGGCAGCGGCACGACCCAGTCGGCAGGGATCCGCACGTACTCGGCGAAGCCGCCGTCGTGGACCTCACCCAGACCGCAGCCGGTGATCAGCACCTGCGCCCCGACTTTCACATCGTCGCTGTCGCTCTCAACCACGACGCCGGCGGCATCGATCCCCGGGGTGATGGGGAAACGGCGCAGGATCTTGCCCTGGCCGGTCAGGGCCAGCGCATCCTTGTAGTTGACGGAGGAGTACGCCACCCGGACCAGCACATCGCCAGCGGGCAGATCGGCGGCACCGAGGGTCACGACCCCGCCCTGATCCTCCCTGCCGGATTCCGGGACCCGCCACGCCGTGAATTCCTGCATTTTTTATCACCTCTGACGGCCAGTTCAGCGAGTTTACAACAGCGCTTCACCGCCTCCCAAATCATATAACAACCAATATGTTAGGAGCTCTCATGGCGTTTTCTGCGTGTTCTCCGCGCGCTTCGTACGGGAGCAGCATTATGTTCAACAATGATCCGGCTCACGCTGCATTGCGCGCGCCCCGGGCCAAGGGCAGGTTGGACCCCACGCAAAGCTTGGTGCACCATGAGCTGCGGTCAAAAACCGACCCCGCAGCGAGGACTCACAGGCTCGACCCATGGCGCCGCGCTCCTATATCCCCCTGGCCGCGCTGGCCCTGATTGCCGGGGCAATCGCCACCGTGCTGATCATCGGCGAACAGCGCGGCGCGGACACCGACGCCAGCAACCGGGGCGAACCGGGCGACCCGGCCGAACGCCGCGGTGCACTAGTCGATGAGATCATCTTCACCGAGGAGTCCGACCCGGGCCGGCTCACCGCGCTCATCGAGCACGGCTCGCACCACCTATTCACTCAGGGTATCGACAGCGCCACCATCTTCCGCCAAGCGCAGGACTCGGAGCAGGTCGACCACTTCCTTTCCCACGGCACGGCCATCGAGCTGACCCTCAACCCGGCCGCCTTCGAGGACGAGCAGCGACTCAATCCATTCCGCGAGCCGCGCATCCGCGAGGCGCTGAATCGCCTGATCGACCGGCGCCACGTGGCCGAGGAACTCTTCGGCGGTCTTGCGGTGCCCCGCTATCTGCCGATCAACACGGCCTTCCCCGACTACGCCCGGCTGGCGGAGACCGCACGCTCGCTGGAACTCAAGTACCGCCATGACCCGGAGCGCGCCGAGGCGACCATCGCGGAAACCATGGAGGCGCGCGGCGCCGAGCGCCGGGAGGGCCGCTGGTATTACGCCGACGAGCCGGTGACCCTCACCGTGCTCATCCGCACCGAGGACAACCGTGAGCGGGTCGGGGACTACATCGCCAACCTGATGGAGGATCTCGGCTTCACCGTCGAGCGCCTCTACCGCACGGCCGAGGAGGCCTCCCGCATCTGGATGACCGGCGACCCGGCCGCCGGACGCTGGCACATCTACACCGGCGCCTGGGTCTCGACCGTGATCAACCGCGACATCGGCGACAACTTCAACTACTACTACACCCCCCGAGGCCGCCCCGACCCGCTATGGCAGGCGTATGAGCCCACCGAGGCGTTCAGCGAGGCCGCCGAGCGCCTGGAGCGCCGCGACTACACCAGCGTCGGGGAACGCCAGGAACTCATGGAGGAGGGCCTGACCCTGGCGATGGAAAACTCGGCGCGCATCTGGCTGGCGGATCAGCTCAGTGTCTGGCCCCACGCCGCCGATCTTGAGGTGGCCGGCGACCTGGCCGGCGGGCTCTCCGGGTCGCAGCTGTGGCCCTTTACCCTGCGTTTCAGCGATCGCGTGGGCGGTCGCGTGGTGGCAGCCACGCCGAGCATGCTCACCGAACCGTGGAACCACGTCGCCGGCAGCAACTGGATCTTCGACCGCATGATCCTGCGCGGGTTGACCGACTCGGCGGTGCTGCCCGACCCCTTCACCGGCCTCTACTGGCCGCAGCGACTCGACTCGGCGGAGGTCACGGTCACTGAGGACGCGCCGGTCAACCGCACCCTGGACTGGGTCTCGCTGGAAACCGCTGAGACCATCGAGATCCCCGGTGACGCCTGGATCGACTGGGACCCGGAGGAGCAGCGCATCCTGACCGTGGACGATCGCCACGAGGATGGACTGACCGCCCGCTCGCGGGTAGTCCTCCACTACGAGGACGACTACCTCGAGCGCCGCTGGCACGACGGCTCGCAGGTCTCCGTGGCCGACGTGGTGCTGCCTTGGATCCTGAGCTTCGCCCGAGCCGACGAGGACAGCCCGCTGTTCGATCCCTCCCACCTGCCGGAGTTCGAGGTCTATCAACGCAACTTCCGCGGCTGGCGGATTACCGATACCGACCCCCTGACCGTCGAGGTCTACAGCGACCAGGTCTACCCGGACGCCGAGAACCTGGTCGCCGCCCGCATCCCGGCCGCTCAGCCCTGGCACGTGGTCAACCTGGGCATCCAGGCCGAGCGCCGCGGCGAGCTCGCCTTCTCCTCGAGCAAGGCCGACCGCATGGATGTGGAGTGGCTCAACCTGGTCTCGGGGCCGAGCCTGGAGGTTCTCCGCGGCTACCTGCGCGCTGCCGCTGAGGCCGAGCAGGTGCCCTTCGAGCAGGCCCTTGGCGAATGGCTGCGTGAGGGCGAGGCCGCCGAGCGCTACCGCGCCCTCGACACCTGGCAGCAGGAACGCGGCCACTTCTGGGTGGATGATGGGCCGTTCTACCTGCACTCGGTCCGCCCGGTGGAGGGCAGCATCGTGCTGCGTCGCTACCCGGATCACCCGGATCCGGCCGACAAGTGGCTGCGCTTCACCGACCCGCGCATCCCGGAGCTGGAAATCGACGGACCGCTGCTGGTCGAGCACGGCGAGGATCTCGAGCTGACGGTCCGCATCACCTACGCCGGCGAACCCTACCCGGACGAGGAGATCGAGACCGCCCGCTTTCTCCTCTTCGACCGGGACGACCGGCTGGCGCTGAAAGGCGAGAGCGAGCCGGACGGCGACGGACAGTGGCGCATCCGCGTCCCCGCCGAGGCGCTGGAGACGCTGGGCACCGGAGCCAACAGCATGGAACTGGCCGTCACCTCACGAAGCGTGGCCCTGCCGGCATTCGCCACCCACGCCTTCGCCACCCTACCGGCCGGCGGCCCCGAAGCAGACAGCCAGGAGGAGGAGTAGCCGTGGCCAGCGCCGCCCCCGTCAGCCGCACCGCCTCCTTGCTCCGCGACCTCCGTCATCTTGGGGTTTTCACCGCCAAGCGGCTCATCGCCCTGCTGCTGACCGTGCTGATCGGTGTCTACCTGACCATCCTCATCGCCAACATGGGCGGGCAGGTGGATGAGCTGCGCATGGCCCAGATCCAGGGCGAAGTGGCCGAACAGGTCCGGGGAGACCCGGCCTTCCAGGACCTCGACTCGGAGGAGCGCGAGGAACTGATGCAGCGCCAGATCGACCTAGAGGTCGAGCGCCTGCGCCTGGACGAGCCGTTCATCGTGCGCAGCTTCGACTACCTGCGCGCGGCCATGACCCTCGACCTGGGGCGGGCGGAGCAGATGCACAGCGATGCCGGTTCCCGGCAGGTCTACAACATCATTGCCGAGCGCCTGCCGGCGACGCTGCTGCTCTTCGGCACCGCCAACCTGCTGGTGTTTTTCGTCTCGGTCTTCGCCGCGCTGTCGCTGTCACGACGCTACGGCAGCCGGCTGGACCAGACCGTGATCGGCCTGGCACCCACCTCGGCGGCGCCGGCGTGGTTCTACGGCATCTTCCTGATCCTGCTGCTTGCGTTCATCTTCCCGCTGCTGCCGTCCGGCGGCATGGTGGCGGTGCCGCCGCCGGAGGATCCGTGGGCCTATGCAGCCAGCGTGATCCGCCACATGGCGCTACCGGTGGCGGCGATGTTCATCGCCCAGATCTTCATATCGATCTACTCGTGGCGGACGTTCTTCCTCATCCACTCCAGCGAGGATTATGTGGAGATGGCCCGTGCCAAGGGTTTGCCCGACGCCCTGGTGGAGCAGCGCTACATCCTCCGGCCGACACTTTCGCCGATCATCACCAGCTTCCTGCTGATGCTCATCGGCCTATGGAGCGGTGCGATCATTCTCGAACAGGTCTTCAACTGGCCGGGCCTGGGCACGCTACTCTTCGAGGCCATCGGGCACCGTGACACGCCGGTCATCATCGGCTCGGTGGTCATCTTTGCCTACCTGCTGGCCGTGACCGTGTTCCTGCTGGACTTCCTCTACGCCATCCTGGACCCGCGGGTCCGCATCGACGGGGGGCAGGGATGATCCGCTGGCGCGATGGGCTCACCCAGGTACGACGCTACCCGTCCGCCGTGGCCGGGCTGCTGATCATCGCCATGCTGATCGCCACGGCCATCTATGCCGTGACCGCCATCCCCTACTCCGAGGCGCAGAAGCTCTGGCGCGGCGGCGACGCCTGGCAGGACCTGCCGGTCAACGCCAGCCCGGCGTGGACCGACCGGCTTCTCGGCGGGGATGCCCCGCGCACCATCACCGTCTCCAGCGAGGATGCGCCCACCGAGCGCCAGGATCTGGGCGCAGCACGGCTCGAGACAACCACCCTGGAGGTCGACTTCCCCTACGACGGCTTCCCCTCGGAGATCAATCTCTTCCTCGAGGCGGAGTTCGAGCAGGGCCAGCCCTTCACGCGGGTGCACTGGCGCACCCCGGACGGCGAGGAGATCCCCATCGACGCCCGCCGGGTGGGGGAGCGGGAGCGCTTCTCCATCTCCCAGGACCGGCAACTGGAGAGTCGGCTGGGCCGCGCGCCCCAGGTCGGCCTGTTCACCGACGCCGAGCCCGGAACCCCGGACCCGACAGTGCGCACCGGCACCTACGAGCTGGTTATCGAGACGGTGCACTTCGAAGAGTCCGCCCGGCTGCACGCCGAGCTGGTCGTCTACGGGCAGGTCCACGGCGCCTTCGGCACCGACCACCAGCGCCGCGACCTGGCCGTAGCCCTGCTCTGGGGCACGCCGGTCGCCCTCGCCTTCGGACTGCTCGCCGCCGTGGGCACCACAGTGACCACCCTGATCATCGCCGCCACCGGGGTCTGGTACGGGGGCTGGGTGGACGCCACCATCCAGCGGCTCACCGAGGTGAACATCATCCTGCCGCTGCTGCCGATCCTGGTGATGATCGGCACCCTCTATTCGACCAGCATCTGGCTGATGCTCGGCGTCGTCGTGGTGCTGGGCATATTCAGCGCCGGGATCAAGATGTACCGCTCGATGCTGCTGCCCATCCGTGAAGCGCCCTATATCGAGGCGGCGCGCGCCTATGGGGCCGGGGGCGGCCGGATCATCCTGCGCTACATGGTGCCGCGGATCCTGCCAGTGCTCATCCCCACCTTCGTCACCCTGATCCCCACCTACGTCTTCCTGGAGGCGTCGTTGGCGGTTCTCGGCCTGGGTGACCCGGTGCTGCCGACGTGGGGCAAGGTCCTGCACGATGCCCAGGCCCAGAGTGCGCTCTACCACGGCTTTTACTACTGGGTGCTGTCGCCGGCGGCGCTGCTGATGCTCACCGGACTCGGCTTTGCCATGCTCGGCTTCGCCCTAGACCGGATCTTCAACCCGCGGCTGAGGAACCTCTGATGGCCGGTGCCCCGCTGCTCGAGATCGAGAACCTGCGCCTGGGCTACGCCACCGCGCGCGGCACCCTGTGGGCGGTGGACGGCGTGAACTTGGAGGTGCGCCGCAACGAGGCCCTGGCCGTGCTCGGCGAGTCCGGCTGCGGCAAGAGCTCGCTGGCGCGTACCCTGCTGCGCACGCTGCCGCGCAACGCCCATGCCCCCAGCGGCCAGATGCGCCTGGACGGACGCGACGTGCTCGGCCTTCCGGAGGAGCGCTTCCGCCGCGAAGTGCGTTGGGTGCGCATCGCCCTGGTCATGCAGGCGGCCATGAACGCCCTCAACCCGGTGGTGCGCGTCGGGGAACAGGTGGCTGAACCGCTGCGCGTGCACCACCGGCTGGGCCGGCGGGAGGCACACCGTCGCGCCGGCGCCGCCTTCGAGGAGGTGGGCATCGCCACGGATTTCCTGCGCCGCTACCCCCACGAGCTTTCGGGGGGCATGCGCCAGCGCGCGGTGCTGGCCATGGCGCTGGTGACCGAACCGGACCTGGTCGTCCTCGACGAGCCCACCTCGGCGCTGGACGTGCTCACCCAGGCATCCATCATGAACGTGCTCAAGCGCATCAAGGCCCAACGCGGGGTCAGCTTCGTGCTGATCACCCACGATATCGCCACCTCCAGCGAACTGGCCGACCGGGTGGCGCTGATGTACGCCGGGCAGGTGGTGGAGACCGCCAGCGCCGAGGCGTTCTTCGGCCATCCCGCCCACCCCTACTCGCGGCTGCTGATGGACTCGGTGCCCCGGCTGCACCAGGAGCAGCCGCCACGCGCCATACCGGGCCGCCCCCCGAGCCTGCTCGAGCCGCCGACCGGCTGCCGCTTCGCCGAACGCTGCCCGAAGGCCTATGAGCGCTGCAGCGAGCCACCACCCGAGGTTGCCTACGATACCCGGCACCGAGTCCGCTGCTGGCTTCACCACCGCTCGGGAGGGGGACCATGAGCTTGCACTCACCCATCGCGGCGCGCACCACCGGCAGCACCGATGAGGCACTGCTGTGCGTTGACGGCCTGCACACCCACTTCGAACTGCGTCAGTGGGGGTTCCTGCGGACCGGCACGGTGCGCGCCGTCGACGGCGTAGCCTTCAGCCTGGACGCCGGTGAGGCCATTGCGGTGGTCGGCGAGAGCGGCTGCGGCAAGAGCTCTCTGGCGCGCACCCTGCTCGGGCTGCACCGGCCCACCGCCGGCTCGGTGCGTTTCGCCGGTACCGAGGTGGGTGAGCTCAACGGCGCGGCCCTCAAGACATACCGCGCGCAGGTCGGCTACGTCCAGCAGGACCCCTACGGGGCCCTGCCACCGTTCATGGAGGTGCAGCGGATCCTGGCCGAGCCGCTGATTATCCACGGCGTCCGCCCGCGCGCCGAGCGCTGGCGGCGCATCGAGGCAGCCCTCGAAGAGGTTGGCCTCAGCCCCGCGGCCGAGGTGGCCGGCAAGTTTCCCCACCAACTCAGCGGCGGTCAGCAGCAGCGCGTGGTCATCGCCCGGGCACTGCTGCTGCGGCCGGCGATGATCATCGCCGACGAGCCCGTCTCCATGCTCGACGCCTCGGTCCGGGTGGAGATCCTCAACCTGCTCCACCGGGTGCAACAGGAGCACGACTTGGCCCTGCTTTACATCACCCACGACCTCTCGACGGTCCGCCACTATGTGGACCGGGCGATGGTGATGTACGGCGGACGCATCGTCGAGCAGGCCCCTGTGGACGCGCTGTTGCAGCGGCCCCAGCACCCCTACACCGAGGCCCTGCTCAGCGCCCTCGGCGACCCCGATGCCGCCAACGCCGGCCGCCCCCGCCCAGTCCCCGGGGGCGAGGCGCCCAGCCTGATCCAGCCACCCACCGGATGCCGTTACCACCCACGCTGCCCGCACGCCATGGCGGGTCGGTGCGAGCTCGATCCGCCGCCGCCGGACTTCCGGCCCCGCCCGGAGCATCGAGCCGCCTGCTGGCTTCGCGAGTGACCCCGGTGCGTGGCGTCGAGCACATCCCGTGGCTCTACGACGCCGGTATGGCCGTCTGCGAACGCTTAGGCATGCACCGCTGGCGCGAGGCGCTCGTCGACGGGGTCCGCGGCCGTGTCCTGGAGGTAGGCTGCGGGACGGGACGGACCCTACCGCTCTATCCCGCCGAGACCGCGGTGTGGGCAGTGGATCCGGACGCCGCCGCGTTGCGCCGCGCCCGGCGCCGGGCGCCGCAGGTCCCGCTGTACGTTGGCCGCGCGGAGGCACTGCCCTTCGCCGACGGCAGCTTCGACACGGTCACCACCAGCCTGAGTTTCTGCAGCGTCGGCGATACCGCGGCGGGGCTGCGGGAGATCCGCCGGGTCCTCGACGATCACGGGGTGCTGCGAATGCTCGAGCACGTGCGCTCACCGGGGCTGGCGGGCCGGGTGCAGGACCGCATCCAGCCGGTGTGGACCGCCGTCAGCGGCGGCTGCCACCTCAACCGGGATACCGAGGCAGCCGTGCGCGCGGCGGGGTTCCGCATCGACGGCACCTCGCGACGGGCGCGCGGGGTCATGCGCTGCTTCGCCGCCTACAAAGCGTAACAGTCAGGACCGGCCCAGACGCTGCCACAGATCCGCCAGGTGGGCCGCCAGGCCAGCCAGCAACCACCCCGAGACCCAGTACCACGGGGCACCGGTCAGCGCGGCGCGCAGCGCCAGCAGCAGGAAGCCGCCGGCCGCCAGGGTGGTCACGATGGTTGCCGGCGCCAGGCCATGACCGGTGCGCCGGTAGAGCGCGTAAAGCAGGGCCCCCTCGAGGAGCATCAGCACCAGGATGGCGTCGATGACGCGGCCGCTGGCAAACCATTCCGCCATCATCCCGCTCACCACTCGGCCAGCCGTTCACGCAGCTCGTCCCGGAGGATGTCCACCTCAGGGCGGGCCTGCTCAAGGATCGTATCCACCCTGTGAAAGTCGAGCACGCGGATATCGCGGATCGCCGGGCTGATCAGGATATCGGGCTCCTCCCGCCGCCGCTTCTCCTGCAGGATGGAGTACTGCATGACCTGGAACGTGTTGAAGATGTTGTCCAGGTACGCCGGGTTGCGCAGTGCCTCGTCCTTGCCCTCCTCACGGGTGCCGAGCACATTGACCGCCACCACCACGTCGCAATCCTCAGCGAGCAGGTCGAACGGCACCGGATTGGTCAGGCCGCCGTCGACCAGCACCCGATCCTGATAGGAGACCGGGCTGAACAGCCCCGGCATGGCCATGCTCGCCTGGACCGCCGGCCACAACGCACCCGAATCGAAGACCACCGCCTCGCGCTTCCAGTAGTCGGTGGCCACAATCTGCAGCGGAATCTCCAGCTCGCCAAAGCGCGACACGCCCGTCTCCTTGCGCAGGTGGGCGATAAAGGCGTCGGACTCCACAAGCCCGCCGTCGCGATCCGACGGCTGCACGAAGTCGAGCCACTGCCGCCATTTGCCGCCCATCAGCGTCTGCAGCCAGTTCTCGTCCTGATCGGCGACGAGCTCATCGATTCCGGCTCGGATCTCCTCGGCGCTAAGCCCGGCGGCATAGAGCGCGCCCATGATGGCGCCGATGCTGCAGCCACTGATCCGGTGCGGACGCACCCCGAGCTCCTCGAGCGCCTCGAAGACCAGCAGGTGGGAGAGGCCGCGGGCCCCGCCGCTGCCGAGCGCCAGGCCGATACGCGGCCTCCCGTCCCGGTCCACCTCGCCGCCCCGGGCGCCGGCAACCGGGGTGGCCGACATGCCCACCAAGGGCATCAGGGATGCGCTGATCATCATCTTCAGGGTGTGGCGTCGTGGGCGGTCGGGGAGGTCGTGTGGCACTGCGAATCCTCGCTTCAGGCTGCCGCTGAAGGTGCAGCGGTCTCGGGTGAACATAGCAGGCATGGCCCCGACTGTCCTCAGCCCGCGCCGCCGGCGACCGGGCGGCGCAACAGGGCGACATCGTCCCGCGGTAGGTGCAGCTCCGCGCCCCAGCGTCGGGCGAACCAGCAGAAGGTCGCCTCGGCGAAGAAGGCGATGTGGGTCGGGTCGCGCAGGTAGTGCCAGGCACCGAACGCCTCGGCGGACGGCTGGCGCTTGGTCATGATACCCAGCCAACCCCCGGGTCGCACGCACCCCCAGAGCCCGTCGAGCTCGGCCGCCGGCTCGGCCAGGTGCTCGACCACCTCGGTGGCGGTAACCACCTCGTAGCGATCGCGCAACGGCGACGGATCGGGGAAGTAGAAGGGATCGTAGACCTCGGCCTGATAGCCTGCCTCACGGAACATCGCCGCCAGCGCGGGGCCGTGGCCGCAACCGAAATCCAGCACGCGCGCCGGCGGCACCACCGCGGCCATCAGCGGATCGGCGATCCGGGCCAGGAAGCGCCGGTAGCCCGGGTCGCTCACCGCATTCCGGTGCTGGTCGTAGACAGCCTTCTCGTCCGCCGCCGACAGGTGCTGCTGGGGCGGTACGTGGACCAGGGCGCAGCTCGGGCATCGGTAATACGTGCGCTCGGCCCGATGGAACAGCACCGCCGAGCTGCCGCACAGGGGGCAGGGGCGAACGCTCACGGCGCCACCCCGCCGGCCTCCTCCGCGCGGACCGCCTCCAGGCGCCTGCCATCCGCGGTCAGCAGGCGCAGACGGTCGACTTCGGGCATATAGAGGAAGTACACCCCGGCGAGCACATCCAGGAACGCCTGCTCGGCTTCCGCCAGGCCCGCGTCGCGGCAGGCCATGCGCGTGGCGGCCAGGCCGCTGAACACGATCCGCTCGCCGGTCAGCCGGTAGGCGCCGGCGTAGCGATTACACGGCGCCTGCCCGTGAACCCGCCCCTCGGCATCGAGATCGAGCGTGATGATCGCCTCGGGGATCTCGCCGTCGACGGCCACGATCTGCCACTCACCCCCGGTCAGCAACGCCCGGGGATCGCCGCCGCAACCGCGATGCTGCGTACCGTCCAGGGTGTAGTCGACGCGGTACGGGTGCGGCATGCCGGTGGCCACATCGGCGCACAGCGCCTGCTCGACGACAACCTCCAGCGCGCGGCCGTTATCGGTCTCCGCCGTATAGCGCAGGGCCGTGTCCGTTACCTCCGGGTCCGGCTGCGCGGCGGCCACCTCGAGGCGGCCGTAATCGGCCAGCAGCCGCATGCGCTCGCCGTCCATGCGCAGCATCCACCCCGGCTCCTGCCCGCGGGCAATGAACGGTTCATCGGCGGTACCCAGCCCCGGTGCCGGCTCCGGGACAGTCTCGGGGGCCTCGATGGGCTCGGGCTCGGCCTCGGCCAAGGGGGCGGGGGGATCCTCACGGACCCCGGCCGGCTCGCGGTCCTGCGCCCGCTCGGGAGTAGCGCACGCGGCCAGCAGGAGAAGGATCGGAAGAGTGGTCGCGACGGTACGGATGGTGGTCATGGGTCCAGAATACCCGAAAGCGGTGCTCCAGCGGCACTGCCTCGGTGCAACGGAATCCGGACCGCTCGCGGCGGCGCCGCCCCGTGCGGGGGCGCCGCCCCGTGCGGGGGCGGCGCACGGCGCGTACCGGCTCAGTTGGCCTTATGGATGGCCCGCTTACCCACGGCCAGGGCCGCTTCGTGGACGGACTCGGAGAGCGTCGGGTGGGCGTGGATGGTGCGCGCGATGTCCTCGGCGGAGCCGGCGAACTCCATGGTCACCACCGCCTCGGCGATGAGTTCGGAGGCCTGCGGACCGATGATGTGGGCCCCGAGCAACCGGTCGGTCTCGGCGTGGGCGATGAGCTTGACCATCCCAGCGGTCTGGTCCATGGCACGGGCCCGCCCGTTGGCAGCAAAGCCGAAAACCCCGGTGTTGTAGGGGATGCCGGCCTTCTTCAGCTGCTCCTCGGTCCGACCCACCCAGGCGATCTCGGGGTCGGTGTAGATCACCCACGGGATGGTCTCGTAGTTGAGGTGCCCGCCCTTGCCGGCGATCCGTTCCGCCACCAGGATGCCCTCTTCTTGGCCCTTGTGGGCGAGCATCGGCCCGCGCACGACGTCGCCGACGGCGTAGACGTCGGGCAGGTTGGTCTTGCAGTCCTCGTCGACATTGATGAAGCCACGCTCGTCGAGGAGCAGATCGACCTCTTTCGAGCAGAGGTCATCGGTGTTGGGTCGCCGGCCGACGCAGACGATGAGGCGGTCGACCTCCAGCTCCTGCCCACCGTTCTTGTCCTCGTAGGAGACCGTGACCCCACCGTCGACCCGGGTGCCGGTGACCCGGCAACCCAGGCGGATATCCAGCCCCTGCTTCTTGAACTCCTTCTGGGCCGTGCGCGCCACCTGGCGGTCCACCGGCCCGAGGAATTCGTCCTGCGCCTCGAGCAGCACCACCTCCGAGCCGAGGCGGCTCCATACCGAGCCCATCTCGAGGCCGATGACCCCGGCGCCGATGATGCCGAGCCGCTGCGGCACCTCGGTGAAGTCCAGCGCCCCGTCGGAGTTGACGATGCGCTCGTGATCCAGCGCTGCGGCGCCGATCTCGACGCTGCGCGAGCCGGTGGCCAGTACGACGGAGTCGGCGCTGTAGCGCTCACTGGTGCCATCCGAGCGGCGGACCTCCACGGTCTTCGCCTCGACCAACTGGCCGTGACCGTGGATCCACTCGATCTTGTTGGCCTTGAACAGCTGACGGATGCCCCCGGTGAGATCCTTCACCACCTTGTCCTTGCGGGCGATCATCTTCTCCACATCCAGCTCCACCCCCTGGGCGGTGATGCCGTGGGCGCTGAGCTGCTCGGTGACCTTGTGATACTGCTCCGAGCTGTCGAGCAGCGCCTTGGAGGGGATGCAGCCGACGTTCAGGCAAGTGCCGCCGAGGGCGGGCTCGCCATCCTTGAAGACGAAGGCGTCGACCACGGCAGTGCGCATGCCCAGCTGGGCGCAGCGAATGGCAGCGCTGTATCCGGCGGGGCCGGCACCGATAACGATGACATCGTAGTGATTGGACATGTTGCGACCCTGTTCTGTGGTTGTATGTGCGCTCGAGGGCCTCCGGCCCCGGGCGGATCCTGGGCCCGCGCCGCTAGATTTCGAGCAGCAGCCGGGCGGGATCCTCGATGCAGTCCTTGACGGCCACCAGGAACTGCACCGCCTCGCGGCCGTCGATGATGCGGTGGTCGTAGGTGTGGGCCAGGTACATCATCGGCCGGACCACGATCTCACCGTCCTCGACCACCGGTCGTTCCTGGATCTTGTGCATCCCCAGGATGCCGCTCTGAGGCGGGTTGAGGATGGGCGTGGAGAGCAGCGACCCGAAGATCCCGCCGTTGGTGATGGTGAAGGTCCCGCCGGTAAGCTCGTCCATGCTCAGCTTGCCCTGCTGGGCACGCTTGCCGAGCTCGTTGATCTGTGACTCGATCTCGGCGAAGGAGAGGCGGTCGGCGTCGCGCAGCACCGGCACCACCAGCCCCCGCGGCGAGGAGACGGCGATGCCGATGTCGTAATAGCCGTGGTAGATGATGTCATTGCCGTCGATCGAGGCGTTGACCGCCGGATAGCGCTTGAGGGCCTCGACCGCCGCCTTGACGAAGAACGACATGAAGCCTAAGCGCACGTCGTGGGCCTTTTCGAAACGCTCGCGGTAACGGGCGCGCAGATCCATCACCGGCTGCATGTCCACCTCGTTGAAGGTGGTGAGCATGGCCGCGGTCTGCTGCGCCTCGACCAAACGCTCGGCGATGCGCTGGCGCAGCCGGGTCATGGGCACCCGCTGCTCGGGTCGGTCGCCCAGCGGGGCGGCCTCGGCGGCGGGGGCGCTCTGCGGTGCTGTAACCGCGGTGGGCGCTGCCTCGGCCTCGGCCCGACGCTCCAGATGGCGGAGCACGTCTTCCTTGGTCAGGCGACCGTCGCCACTGGAGGACTCGATCCGGGCAGGATCCAGGCCGTGCTCGCGGACCAGACGGCGCACCGCCGGGCTGAGCCCGTCCAGGCTCGCCGCCGGTGCCGCCTCCGCGTCCGCGGCCGCGACGGGCGCCTCGGGGGCCGTGTCCTCCCCGCCCTGGGGGGCCGGCTCGGCGTCGTCCGACGCCTGTCCGCCGGCCGCGGCCGCCGCTGCGGTCTCGGCGGCCGGGGGGTCATCGGTGGCGGCTGCGGCACCCGCCTCGACGTGCCCGAGGATATCGTCCGGGGTGACCGTATCGCCCACCGCACGGTCGATCCCCTGCAGCACACCGTCGGCGGGCGCCGGGACCTCCAGCACCACCTTATCCGTCTCCAGATCGACCAGGTTCTCGTCCTGGCTCACCGCCTCGCCGGGCTGCTTATGCCAGGCCACCACCGTCGCCTCGCTGACGGACTCGGGCAGCGCTGGCACCTTGATCTCGACGCTCATGCAGGTCCCCTTCTCTGGTGTTCTCGTCCGGGCTCGATCGCCGCGTGCCGCCTAGCCAAGGGCATCCTCGACCAGCGCCCGCTGCTGCTCGTGGTGGCGCTTGGGGTAGCCGACCGCCGGCGATGCCGCCGCCGAGCGCCCGGCGTAGCGCAGCCGCTGATCCGGCCCCATGCAGTTGTAGAGGTGGTGGTTGGTGGAGTACCAGGCGCCCTGGTTCTTCGGCTCCTCCTGGCACCAGACCACCTCGGTGGCGGCCGCGTAGCGCTCGGTCAGCAGCCGGCGCAGCGCCTTCTCCGGGAACGGGTAGAGCTGCTCGACCCGGATGATGGCGATGTCATTGCGGGCCTCCCGCCGGCGGGCCTCGAGCAGGTCGTAGTAGACCTTGCCGGCGCACAGCACCACCCGGCGGCAGGCAGCGGGATCGAGCCCGTCCACCTCATCGATGATGTTGTGGAAGTGGCCGCCGGTCAGGTCGTCAAGCCCGGAGGTGGAGAGCTTGTGCCGAAGCAGGCTTTTCGGCGTCAGCACCACCAGTGGCTTGCGGTAGCGGCGCAGCATCTGCCGGCGCAGCATGTGGAAGAACTGCGCCGGCGTCGAGGGCACGCAGACCTGCATGTTGTTCTCGGCACACAGCTGCAAGTAGCGCTCCAGGCGGGCCGACGAGTGCTCCGGCCCCTGCCCCTCGTAGCCGTGGGGCAGGAACATGGTCAACCCCGACAGCCGCCCCCACTTGGCCTCGGCCGCGGCGATGAACTGGTCGATGACCACCTGCGCGCCGTTGGCGAAGTCACCGAACTGCGCCTCCCAGATGGTCAGGGTGTCCGGCTCAGTGGTGGCGTAGCCGTACTCGAAACCGACCACGGCCTCCTCGGAGAGGAGCGAGTCGATGACTACGAAGTCCTGCGGCTCGGTGGTCACGTCCTGCAGCGGCACGAAGTTGGAGCCGTCACGGGCGTTGTGCAGCACGGCGTGGCGGTGGAAGAAGGTCCCCCGGCCGGAGTCCTGGCCGGTCAGACGCACGCGGTAGCCGTCCTGCAGCAGCGTGGCGTAGGCCATGGTCTCGGCAAAGCCCCAGTCCAGCGGCAGCGCACCGGCGACCATTTTGCGCCGGCTCTCCATGATGGAGGCCACCCGCGGATTGAGTTCGAAGCCGTCGGGCAGGGCGTCGAGAATCTGCTGCAGCCCGCGCAGGCGCTCCTTGTCCACGGCGGTCTCCACCGGCTCATTCCACTCGCCGCCGACGAACCGGGTCCAGTTCGCGGCGTAGTCGTTGCGCACGCCGGTGAGGATGTTCGACGCCACCACCTCCCGGTTTTCAAGGGCCTCGCGGTAGGCGGCGACCATCTCCTCGGACTCCCGCGGCCCGAGGATGCCTTCCTGCACCAACCGCTCGGCGTAACGCTGGCGTACCGTCGGCTGGTTGCGGATCTTCTGGTACATCATCGGCTGCGTGGCCGCCGGCTCGTCGGCCTCGTTGTGGCCGTGGCGGCGGTAGCAGATCAGATCGATGACCACATCGCGGTGGAAGGTGTTGCGGTAATCCAGGGCCAGGGCCGTGGTGAAGGCTACCGCCTCGGGGTCATCGCCGTTGACGTGGAAGATCGGCGCCTGAACGATCTTCGCCACTTCGGTGCAGTAGTGGCTCGAGCGCGTGTCTTGCGGGTGCGAGGTGGTGAACCCGATCTGGTTGTTGACCACCACGTGCACCGTACCCCCGGTATAGAAACCGCGGGCCTGGGAGAGCTGGAAGGTCTCCATGACCACGCCCTGCCCGGCGAAGGCGGCGTCACCGTGGATGAGCAGGGGCAGGACCTGCTCGCCCTGGGGATCGCGACGCCGGCGCATGCGCCCGCGGCAGGAGCCCTCGACCACCGGGTTGACGATCTCCAGGTGCGACGGATTAAAGGCCAGAGCCACGTGCATGGGACCGCCCGGGGTCTGGATGTCCGACGAGAAGCCCATGTGGTACTTGACGTCGCCGGAGCCCTGCAGCCCGTCGGGTTGATGGCCCTCAAACTCGGCGAACAGGTCGCCCGGGTCCTTGCCCATGATGTTAATCAGCACGTTGAGCCGGCCCCGGTGGGCCATGCCCAGCACCATCTCCTTGACGCCCTCGCGTCCGGCGCCCTGGATCAGGTCGTGGAGCAGGGGGATCAGCGAGTCCCCACCCTCCAGGGAGAACCGCTTCTGGCCCACGTACTTGGAATGCAGGTACTTCTCGATACCCTCGGCCGCAGTCAGGCGCTCGAGGATCTCTTTCTTGCGCGCGGCGCTCAGCCGCGGACGGCAACCGGTCCCTTCGAGCCGCTCCTGGATCCAGCGCTTCTGCACCGTATCCGTGATGTGCATGTACTCCGAACCGACGGACCCGCAATAGACCTCCTCGAGCTGAGCGATGATCTCGCGCAGCGTCATCTGCGTCGGCGCGTAGAGGGACCCGGTGTTGAACGTTTGGTCCAGCTCCGCCGGCGACAGGCCGTGGAAGGCCGGATCGAGATCCGGCACCGGCGGTTTCGGGCGCAGGTCCAGGGGGTCGATATCCGCCGCCTGGTGACCCCGAAAACGGTAGGAGTTGATCAGCCGCAGCACCGCCGCCTGCTTCTCGGCCGCCTCGGCGCTCAGCCCGCCCTGGACAGCGCCGGAGGCCCGCGCCGGAGTGCCGCCATTGTCCCGCGCGTGCTGCTCAAAGCGGGCCCGGATGGGGCTGTGCGGGATGTCCTCACCGGTGCCGGACTCCCGGGTCAGGCTGTGGAAGTAGGCGCGCCACTCCGGGTCCACGCGGCTCGGATCGGCCAGGTACGTCTCGTACAGGTCCTCGATGAAGGCCGCATTGGCCCCGTGCAGGTAGGAGGTGTTGCGAAGGTGTTCGAAAAGGCCGCGATCAGTCATGCCACCACTCTAAGGCTCGGAGCGAACGGAGAGAACCCGTGCGCCCGGGGCGCGGCGGCCCCGGCGGGCCAGCGCACCCCGGGCGCCACCGCTAACCGTGATCGCCTCCGCCGCCGTCCGGTGAGGCGGCCTCGGCGGGCTGCGTCCGTCCGGCGAGCAGGATGCCGATCTCGTAGAGCAACCACACCGGCACGGCCAGCAGCACCTGCGAGAGCACATCGGGCGGGGTGAGCATCATACCCACCACGAAGGCACCGACAATCACGTAGGGGCGCTTGGCCGCGAGGCTCTCCCGGGTGGAGATGCCACTGCGCACCAGAAGGATGGTCGCGATCGGCACCTGAAAGGCCGCACCGAAGGCGAAGAACAGGGTCAGCACGAACGACAGGTATTCGCCGATATCCGTCATCATCTGCACGCCTTCCGGGGAGACCAGTGCAAAGAAGCGGAAGGCGATCGGGAAGACCACGAAGTAGGCGAAGGCCGCCCCGAGATAGAACAGCCCGGTGCTGGAGATCAGCAACGGCCAGATCATCCGCCGCTCGTGGCGGTACAGCCCCGGCGCCACGAAGGCCCAGAGCTGGTAGAGGATGTAGGGGATGGTGATGAAGATGGCCGCCACCAGGGCCAGCTTCATGGGAATCAGAAACGGCGAGGCCACCTTGATAGCAATCATCGAGGTGCCCTCGGGCAGGACTTCCTGAAGCGGCCCGGAGATCCAGCGGTAGAGTGTGTCCCGGAAGGGGTAGAGGAGCAGGAACGCCCCCAGGACCACCACGACGATGCGCAGCAGGCGGTCGCGGAACTCCTTCAGGTGGCTAAGCAGCGGTGCCTCCTGAAGCTTCTCGTCACCCCCCTCTTTCTCGTCGGGCTCGCCGGCACTCACTGGTCCTGCTCCTTGTCGGCGCCGCGCGGCTTACCGCCCTCGGATTCCTCGGCCCTGCGGAGCCGGGCGGCGCGCCGGGCCTCCCGGGTCTCCCGCTCGACGTCCTCCTCAGCCCCCGTGAAGGCGCGGCGGGTCTGCTCGACATCGCGCCGAACCGACTCGCCCGCCTTGCGAATCTCCTCGACCCGCAGCTCGCGCTCGACCTCGCGGCGCGTCGCGTTGAACGAAGAGCGCGCCTTCCCGGCCCATCGGCCGAGCACGCGCACGGTACGAGCCATGCGCTCGGGGCCGAGCACCAGCAAGCCGATCAGGCAGATGATCAGAACTTCCCAGAAGCCGAGGTCGAACATGGCGATCCTGCGTCAGGGCCGTACCGGAGGCGCGCCGGCGCCTCTCAGGAGGCGCTACGGTCGTGCTGCTCGGCACTCTGGCGGGTGGCACTGCTCTCCCGGGCGTGGCCCTGCTCGGAGGCGGGGTCGCCCTGGTGCTCCAGCGGCTCGGGCTCCTCCGACGACTCCCCATCGGCGCGCTTCTGCGCCTCTTCCTCTTCGCCCTCCCGCATCGACTCCTTGAAGCCGCGGATGGCACCACCAAGGTCCCCGCCGATATTGCGCAGCTTCTTGGTGCCGAACAGCAGCGCCACGATCAGCAGAATGATCAGCAGCGACCAGATATTGAATCCCATCTCCTCACCCTCCGACGCCGTGCGGCGCCTTCCGTTATGCGTTGCTCACTCGCCGCGGGCCGCTTTCTCGTCCAGGCCCGAACGGCCCACCCGTCGCTCCAGCTCCGCCAGCACCTCATCCACCGACACCCCACTGGCGGAGAGCATGACGAGAGTATGGAACCACAGATCGGCGGTCTCATAAACGATCTGTTCCCGCTCGCCGCCCTTGGCGGCGATCACCGTCTCGGTCGCCTCCTCGCCAACCTTCTTGAGGATGGCGTCAAAGCCTTTGTGGTGAAGCCGCGCCACATAGGAGGCATCCGGCGATGCACCGCGGCGCCGCTCGATGGTCTCGGCCAGCTCGCGCAGGGTGTCGGCCGCCGACCGCCCGGTTCCGGCTTCGCTCATTGTCGGACCTCGATACCGCGTTCCGCCATGTACGCCTTGGCCTCGCCGACGGTGTGGTCGCCGAAGTGGAAAATGCTCGCCGCCAGAACGGCATCGGCTCCCCCCTCGTCGACCCCATCGGCCAGGTGTTCCAGATCCCCCACGCCGCCGGAGGCGATCACCGGCACGGTCACCGCATCGGCGACGGCGCGGGTCAGGCCGAGATCGAAACCGGCCCTTGTGCCGTCTCGGTCCATGCTGGTCAGCAGGATCTCGCCGGCTCCCAGCGCCACCAGGCGCTGGCACCAGCTGATGACCTCGAGCCCGGTGGGATTGCGCCCGCCGTGGGTGAAGACCTCCCAGCGCGGCGGATCCTCCTCAACCTGCTTGGCGTCCACCGCCACCACGATGCACTGCGAGCCGAAGCGTTCGGCGGCCTCGCGGACGAACTCCGGGCGGTGAACCGCCGCGGTGTTGATAGCCACCTTGTCGGCGCCGGCATTGAGCAGGCGGCGCACGTCGGCCACGGTGCGCACGCCGCCACCGACGGTCAACGGGATGAAGACCTGCCCGGCCACCGCCTCCACCACATCGTAGATGGTATCGCGCTCCTCGTGGCTGGCGGTGATATCCAGGAAGGTCAGCTCGTCAGCCCCCATGGCGTCGTAGCGCCGGGCGATCTCCACGGGGTCGCCAGCGTCGCGAATGTCCACGAAACGGACGCCCTTGACCACCCGGCCGCCATCCACATCCAGGCAAGGGATAATGCGCTTAGCGGTCATCGCCGGCCTCCCGCGCCGTGCGGATAGCGGCGGCCAGCTCAAGGCCGCCGTCGTAGATGGCCCGCCCCACGATGGCCCCGGCGATGCCCTCCGGGCTCGCGGCCAGGCTGCGCACGTCCTCGAGGCTGCTGACACCGCCGGATGCGATCACCGGGATGGAAACGGCCCGGGCCAGCTCGCGGGTGGCCTCAACGTTGCAGCCCTGCATCATCCCGTCCCGGCCGATGTCCGTGAAGATCAACGCCGCCACGCCGGCGTCCTCGAACCGGCGAGCGAGGTCGACGGCGGCCACCTCGGAGGTCTGTTCCCAGCCATCGGTGGCGACGTACCCGCCCCGCGCATCCAGCCCCACGCACACCCGCCCGGGGATCTCGCGGCAGAGCTCCTCCACGAAAGCCGGCTCGCGCACGGCACGGGTGCCGACAATGACGTAACCCACGCCGGCGTCCAGGTAGCGCAGGGCCGTATCCCGGCTGCGGATGCCACCGCCGATCTGCAGCGGCGTATCGGGGTAGGCGCGGGCGATCGCGTGGATCGTCTCCTCGTGGGCAGGCCGGCCCTGCACCGCGCCGTCGAGGTCGACCAGGTGGAGGCGCCTGGCGCCGGCCGCCACCCAGCGCCCGGCCACTGCCACGGGGTCGGCGTCGAAGATGGTCTCGTCGTCCATCCGGCCCTGGCGCAGCCGCACACAGTGGCCGTTCTTGAGATCGATGGCGGGGATTACGATCACGTCCAGCTCCCGTCCCAGTCGAGGAAGTTGCGGTAGAGGCGCAGGCCCGCGTCCTGGCTCTTCTCCGGATGGAATTGCACGGCGAAGCAGGGCCCGTCCGCCACGGCGGCGGCGAAACGGCACCCGTGCTCGGCCTGGCCGACGATGATGCCCGGATCGTCGGCCACGACGTAGTAGCTGTGCACGAAATAGAACCAAGTCCCGTCCTCGATGCCGGCCCACAGCGGGTGCCGGCAAGGCCGGTGCACCCGGCTCCAGCCCATGTGCGGCACCTTCAGCGGCCGCCCGCGGCCGTCGCGCTCGCCGTCTGGGAATCGTACGGCACGTCCGGGCAGCACACCCAGGCCGTCCACCCCGCCGCTCTCCTCGCTGTGGGTCAGCAGCGCCTGCATCCCCAGGCAGATACCGAGGAAGGGACGGCTTTGCGCGGCCTCGATTAGGGCAGCGGTCAGCCCGAGGCGGTCGAGTTCGGTCATGCAGTCGCCGATGGCGCCGACGCCCGGGAGTACAACACGCTCGGCATCCCGGACCCGGGCGGGGTCGGCGGTCACCTCGAGACCCGACTCGTCACCGGCGGCGTGGGCCAGGGCCCGGTAGACCGAGCGCAGGTTGCCCATACCGTAGTCAACGATGGCCACCCGGCTCATGGCTAGAGGGCCCCCTTGGTGGAAGGGATCCGACCCGCGGCGCGCTCATCCAGGCTGACGGCCTGGCGCAGCGCGCGCCCGAAGGCCTTAAAAAGGCATTCGACCATGTGGTGAGCATTGCGTCCGCGCAGCACGTCCAGGTGTGCGGTCACCGCAGCGTGGCTGGTCAGGGCCCGGAAGAACTCCTCGACGAGTTCGGTATCAAAGCGTCCGATCAGCGCCCGCGGGAACTCGGCCTCATAGACGAGCCCAGGCCGGCCGGAGAGGTCGAGCACGGCACGCGATAGCGCCTCGTCCAGGGGCACATAGGCGTACCCGTAGCGGGTCAGCCCGGCCTTGTCGCCCCACGCACGAGCCAGCGCCTGCCCGAGCGCGATGCCCACGTCCTCCACGGTGTGGTGGTCATCGATCCAGGTGTCCCCCTTGGCCTGGACGTGCAGATCCAAGCCGCCGTGACGGGCCACCTGGGCGAGCATATGCTCGAAGAAGGGGACCCCGCAGTCGAGTTCTGCGCTCCCCTCGCCGTCGAGATCCACCCGCACCCGCACGGCGGTCTCGCCGGTGGTGCGCTCGACTTCTGCCGTTCGCTTGGCCATGGCCGTAACGCCCTCGCAGTTGGAATCGATCCGGGCCTGACGCCCGACGGGCGAACGAGGATATCACACGGCGCCGGCCGGCCCCGGCGGCGCCTCCAGCCAGAAGGTCACCGGCCCGTCATTGACCAGCTCAACCTGCATGTCCGCGCCAAAGACCCCGGCGGCCACCGGCCCCGTCGCCCGGGCGTGCAGAGCATCCAGAAAGATACCGAACAGGTCCTGACCGGTCTGGGGGTCGGCAGCGGGTCCGAAGCTCGGCCGCATGCCCTTGCGTGTATCCGCGGCCAGGGTGAACTGCGGCACAGCTAGCACACCGCAGGCCCGATCGAGGGCGGAGGCGTTCATGCGCCCGGCGTCATCCGGAAACACCCGGTAGCCCAGCACCCGCTCGGCCAGGCGCCGGGCCTGTTGCGGGCCATCCCCGCGCACGGCACAGACCAGGGCGACCAGCCCGTGCCCGATCTGCCCGACAACCTCGCCCTCGACCCAAACCCGGGCCCTTCCTGAACGCTGAATAACGGTGATCATCGCCGACGATGTCAGATTTGTCTTACACGCACTGCGGCTGCCCCTGATTTCCCTGCTACGGGCGCTGGGGCATTGTAGACCACGGCTACCGGCAGTCGAACTCCTGAGGCTTAACGGAAGAGCCCAGTCGATTGTGCGGGAGCCTGGGTGGGGCGATGGATCGCTCGGCCTTCAGGGACCGCTCAAGGAAGAGTAAGGCCCCCGCCCATTAGCCCGAGGGAAGCGGGTTCAAGCCGACGCAGGATGCGTCGGCTTTTTTTTTCGTCCGATCAGGCCTTCTTGCTGCCGCCAGAGGTGCTGCGCCCTGCAGAGGATTTCTGCGAGCCGGCAGCCCCCGACGTCGCGGTTCCGGATAGCTCCTGCATCGCCTCCTGAGCCCGCTTGGTCGCATCCTGCCAGGCCTGGAGCACGCGCTGGCCCTCCGAGTCCCACTGCTCCGCCATGCGGGACGGATCCATGTTCTTCACGCTGTCGAACCAGGCGTTCCAGAGCTTGCTCTGCGCCTCGGTCCAGGACTTCATCATCTCCTGGGTCTGCTTAACCGCCTCCTGCATCCCCTCGCTGGCATGCTCTCCGGCACCGGCCTGCTGTGCCCACTTCTGCGCCCACTGCACCTGGGCGTCGAGGGCCTCGCGGACCGCCTTCTCCCAGGCCTCCAGGTTCTGCTGATAGTGGCGCTGCCACTCATCGCCCTGGGACACCCCGGTGGGCATCTGCATGCCACGCACCGTCTGCAGCCACGTATCCCACATGCGCTGCTGCATCTCGGTCCAGTTCCGGACCATTTCTTCCATCGGTTGGTTACCGCTCATTGGAATCCTCTCCTGTATGTCCTCACGAAGAACTCCGGGCACGGCCACATGGGTAAAGGCTCGTCCCGGGCGCGCATGGCACCCCACCGGGAAAGTGTAGCGAGCCTGCCCCCGAACACCACCGCCCGGGTTGCCTTGCCGCCCCGGGAACAGGTTAGCTATCGCCATGACCGAAGAGCCAGCCCCACCACGCAGCCTGGAATGGACCCTCTCCGTCCTGGCCCGACTGCCCCTGCCCGTACTGCACGCCGTCGGTGCGGCGGTCGGCACCACCCTGGCCTACCTGCCCAATCGGACGCGGCAGGTCGCCGAGATCAACCTGCGCCTCTGCTTCCCGGATCTGGCCGCGGGCGCGCGGCGCCGCCTGGTTCGCAACGCCCTGCAGGAGACGTGCAAGACCGCGCTGGAGATCGCGCCGGTCTTTAAGCGCCCGCCTGAACGGGTGGTCGGCTGGGTGCGCCAGGTCCACGGCCGAACCCACTTCGACCAGGCCCTGGATGAAGGTCGGGGCGTGCTCCTGCTCGCCCCCCATATCGGCTGCTGGGAACTGCTCAACCTCTGGGTGGCTGCGCGACAACCGCTCACGGCCCTGTACCGCCCCCCCCGCCAGCCCGCTCTGGAACCCATCCTGCTCGCCGGGCGCTCGCGCAACGGAGCCCGCCTGCTCCCCGCCGGCCCCCAGGGCGTGCGCGGCGTACTGCGCGCCCTCGCCCGCCGGGAGGTGGTCGGCATCCTGCCCGACCAGGAGCCGGACGGCAGTGAACCCTTCGCGCCGTTTTTCGGGGTCCCCGCCAAGACCATGACCCTGGCCGGGCGCATCGCCCAGCGCTCCGGCGCCGTGCCACTATTCGCGTTCGCCGAGCGACTCCCCGCCGGTCGCGGCTACGATCTGCACTTCCTGCCCGCCGACCCTGACGTCGCCGGCCGCGACCCGACCTCGGCCACGGCGGCGATCAACCGGGGAGTCGAGCAGTGCGTGCGCATCGCTCCGGCGCAGTACCAGTGGACCTACAAGCGCTTCAACACGCAGCCCGATGGCAGTCGCCCCTACCCGAAAAAACGCCGACGGCGAGGTTGAAATACCCCCCTCATGGCAACTAGACTGCTCGTTTATCTTTGGGCTGAAATGCCCGGATAATCATTTGCCATGGACAACGACGAAGGGGTCGACGAGCGCATGCCGATTGTGAAAGTCCGCGAAAACGAGCCATTCGAGGTGGCCCTGCGCCGCTTCAAGCGTTCCTGCGAGAAGGCGGGCGTGCTGTCCGAGATCCGCCGGCGCGAGTACTACGAAAAGCCCACGCAGGTGCGTAAGCGCAAGCAGGCCGCCGCCGTCAAGCGGCACATGAAGCGGCTCAACCGCGAGCAGCAGCGGCGCCAGCGGCCCTACTGACCCCCGGACCCAGGAACCGATGGCCGCACCCAGCAGCGTCAAGGAAACCGTGCTCGAGGCAGTGAAATCCGCCATGCGTTCCGGCGACAAGGAGCGATTGGCGGTCCTGCGCTCGGCGAGCGCGGCACTCAAGCAGCGTGAGGTGGACGAGCGCTGTGACCTCGCCACCGACGACAGCGCGGCCATCGATGTCCTGGCCAAGGCGGTCAAGCAGCGGCGGGAGTCCGCCGAGCAGTACCGCGACGCCGGCCAGACCGCCCGGGCCGAGGCCGAGGAACGAGAGATCGAGATCCTCTCCGAGTTCCTTCCCCAAGCGGCCAGCGATGAAGAGATCGACGCCCTGATCGAAGAGGCCATCAACAACTCAGGGGCCGCATCGATCAAGGACATGGGCCGCGTCATGGGATCTCTCAAAGAGAAGCTCCAGGGGCGGGCCGACCTCGGCGCAGTCAGCGCTCGCGTCAAGAACCGCCTCGGCGGCTGACCCCGCCCTCGCCGCGATACCGTCTGGAGCCTTCCAGACCCCGGAGGCTGGCCGATGGCCGGGCGGATCCCCGATGAGTTCATCGATGAGGTGCTGCAACGCACCGACATCGTCGCCGTCATCGGCGAGCGCGTGCCGTTGCGCCCGGCCGGCAGCAATTACAAGGCGCGCTGCCCCTTCCACGACGAGCGCACCCCCTCGTTCAACGTCAATCCTGAACGACAGACCTACCACTGCTTCGGCTGTGGTGCCCACGGCACGGCGATCCGCTTCCTCATGGAACACGACCGCATGGAGTTCCGTGAGGCCATTGAGGAGCTGGCCGGCCGGGTTGGCCTGGAAATCCCGGACGGCGGCGGGGCCCGCCGGGCCGCCGACGAATACGCCCCGCTGTACCGCGCTCTGGCCCACGCCCACCAGTTCTTCCGCGACGCACTGCGCAACCACCCCGCGCGCCAGAGCGCCGTAGAATACCTGCGTCGGCGCGGGATCTCCGGGGAGGTGGCCGCCCGTTTCGGCCTCGGCTTCGCCCCGCCGGGCTGGGACAACCTCCTGCGCCAGCTCGATGACCCGCGACCGGCCATCCGCGCCGGACTGATCATCGAACGGGAACAGAAGACCTACGACCGTTTCCGCGATCGCATTACCTTCCCGATCCACGATCGCCGCGGTCGCGTGGTGGCCTTCGGCGCCCGAGTGGTCTCCGACGGCGAGCCCAAGTACCTCAACTCCCCGGAGACCCCGGTCTTCCACAAGGGCCGTGAAGTCTACGGCCTCTACCAAGCCCTTCAAGCCGAGCGCCGCCCCGGCCGGCTGATCGTGGTCGAGGGGTACATGGATGTCATCGCCCTGACCCAGCAGGGCATCCCTGGCGCCGTCGCCACCCTGGGTACCGCCACCACCGCCGAGCAGGCGACGCTGCTACTGCGCTCCGCGGACGAACTGGTGCTCTGTTTCGACGGCGACGACGCCGGCCGCAGCGCGGCGCTGCGCGCCGTCGAGAACCTGCTCCCAGTCCTGCAGGGCGACCGCGAGGTCCGCGTGCTGCTGCTGCCCGAGGGCAGCGACCCCGACGACCTGGTGCGCAGCGAGGGCCGCGAGGCCTTCGAAGCACGCCTGGATGCCGCCACGCCGGTCATCGAATTCTTCCTGGCCCACCTCGGCGAGGAGTGCGACCTGACCACCGTCGACGGCCGCGCCCGCCTGCTGGAACGGGCCAGCAACCCGCTGCGGCGGCTACCACGGGGCATCGTGCGCGAGACGCTGATCGGCCAGCTCGCCGAGCTGACGCGCACCGAGCCCGAACGCATCGACCGCATCCTCGAAGGACGGGGCGAAGCCACCCGCAACCAAGGCGCCGCGCAGCCGCGCAGCGCCCCACGCAGTCCCGAGACAAGCCTGCAGCGCACCCCCGTGCGCCACGCCATCGCCCTGCTGCTGCAGCAGCCGCAGCTCGCGGCGTACGCCGGCGACCCGGACCGCTTCGCCGATCGAGACATTCCTGGACTAGACTTGCTGCAACAGCTCCTTGAACTGGCGCGCACGGAACCCAATATCACAACGGCAAGGGTCTTGGAGCGGTTCCGCGACACCCCGCACGAGACCCCGCTACACCGGCTGGCGGCCTGGCAACGAACCGCCATGGCCGAGGGGGACCACCAGCAGGAACTCCAGGACGCCCTCATGCGGATCGAGGAGCAGATCATCCACAACGAGCAGAAGCGGTTGGTCCGTGAGCTCGAGCAGGAGGAACGGGATGAGCAGACCATGGACCTGGAGCAGGAGCGGCTGCGTCAGGCGACACGACTGCAGCTGCTGATGGACCGGCTCAAGCGGGGCCGGATCAGCGCCGATGAACAGCAGGAGATGGAGGAACTTCGCGCGGCGTTTCGCCTCTAAAACCTGACGCGCCCTTGAAGGAACCCGAACCTGGACGCTACACTGTACGGTTCCGCTCAGCGGCGCCTTCCCCGAGCAACCGCGGATCAGACCGATCGCCTATGTCACAGGATCAACAGTCGCAAATCAAGCAGCTCATCGCCAAGGGCAAAGAGCAGGGCTTTCTGACCTACGCGGAGGTTAACGACCACCTCCCCGACGATATCGTCGACCCCGATCAAATCGACGATATCATCGGCATGATCAACGACATGGGAATCAACGTCCACGAGACGGCCCCGGACTCGGACGAGCTGCTCCTGGCTGAAACCACCGTGGCCACCGACGAGGACGAGGCCGAAGAGGCCGCTGCCGCCCTCGCCGCCGTGGACGCCGAGTTCGGCCGGACCACCGACCCCGTGCGCATGTACATGCGCGAGATGGGCAGCGTCGAGCTGCTCACCCGCGAGGGCGAGATCGAGCTGGCCAAGCGGATTGAGGACGGGCTCGACCGTGCTTTGATGGCCCTCTCCTCCTACCCGGAGGCGGCCCGGCAGCTGATCATGCTCTACGACCGCGCCCAGGAGGGCGAGGCCCGGCTGACCGACATCCTTGCCGGCTTCCGTGACCGCGAGGACGGCTCCGAGCAGCTTCCGGAGGCCCCCGCTGCCGCCCCGGAGACCGCCACCGAGGACGAGGAGGAGACCACCGCCACCGAAACCGGCCCCGATCCCGAGGCGGTGGCGGAGCTCTTTGAGCGCCTGCGGGCCGCCTACAACGAGATGCAGGAGGTTTTGGCCAGCGAGGGTTCGGCCGCACCGCGCATCGCCGAACTGCGCGGCGAGCTGGAGGAGATCTTCCTGAGCATCAAGTTCACCCCGAAGGTGGTGGACGCTGTGGCCGACCGGCTGCGTGGCACGGTGGATACGATCCGCGCCCGAGAGCGCGAGATCATGAATCTGTGCACCCGCGAAGGGCGAATGGCTCGCAAGGAGTTCGTCAAGAGCTTCCAGGATCGCGAAACCGACCCCACTTGGCTCGACGACCTGCTGGCCGAGGGGGGCGAGCGCGCCGAGCGACTGAAGCCGCACGCCGAGACCATCCGCAAGGCCCAGGCGGATCTCAAGGAGATCGCCGACAAGAACGGCCTCTCCGTCGCGGAGATCAAGGAGATCAACCGCCGCATGTCCATCGGTGAGGCCAAGGCCCGCCGCGCCAAGAAGGAGATGGTCGAGGCCAACCTGCGCCTGGTCATCTCCATCGCGAAGAAGTACACCAACCGCGGCCTCCAGTTCCTGGACCTGATCCAGGAGGGCAACATCGGCCTGATGAAGGCCGTGGATAAGTTCGAGTACCGGCGCGGCTACAAGTTCTCGACTTATGCAACGTGGTGGATCCGCCAGGCGATTACGCGCTCCATCGCGGACCAGGCCCGGACCATCCGCATCCCGGTGCACATGATCGAGACCATCAACAAGCTCAACCGGGTATCGCGGCAGATGCTTCAGGAGATGGGCCGCGAGGCCACCCCCGAGGAGCTCGCCGAGCGCATGGAGATGCCCGAGGACAAGGTGCGCAAGGTCCTCAAGATCGCCAAGGAGCCGATCTCCATGGAGACGCCCATCGGCGACGACGAGGACAGCCACCTGGGCGACTTCATCGAGGACACCAGCGTCACCTCGCCGGTGGACTCGGCCACCTCCGAAGGCCTGCGCGAGTCGGTGCGCGAGGTACTCTCCGGGCTGACGCCCCGGGAGGCCAAGGTCCTGCGCATGCGCTTTGGCATCGACATGAACACCGACCATACCCTCGAAGAGGTCGGCAAACAGTTCGATGTCACCCGCGAGCGCATCCGCCAGATCGAGGCCAAGGCGCTGCGCAAGCTGCGCCACCCGACCCGCTCGGAGGGGCTGCGCAGCTTCCTGGAGGAGTAACCCGCGCCCGAGCCGATCCCCGGGGTGCCATTGCCGGCGCCCCGGGGTTGTGTTTTGATCCCTGCGGGATCCCTATCCCCTCCGACGGGCCTGTAGCTCAGTGGTTAGAGCAGGGGACTCATAATCCCTTGGTCGTCGGTTCGAATCCGACCGGGCCCACCAATACTTTCAACTGCTTACGCTCATAGCTCGCCCCCGCTGGGGCTCGGCTGGCGACACCTCTGGCGACACTATCGCTCGCGTGGCGGTCGGCACCGCCGGGCACGCGGCCTGGGGATGGCGCCCCGCCATCACGGGCTCATGGGGCGCCATGCGGGGGTGACGGTGGGGAGGCTATTTGCCCGTGAGCTGCTCGGCCGTGTGAAGCAGATCGCTCAGGTAAAGGCGCCAGTTCCTGCGGGACCGCTCCGTGGTGAAAGGTCGGGCGTGGCGCGCTATCCAGTCGAAAACGCCCCGGCCATCCGCCCACAGCAAGAGCTTCGCCAGTACCCAGGCGAACGCCCAGGCCGCCAGGAACAACGCTCCTGCAAGGAGAGCAAACGCCGCCATCATGAGGGCGGCCGCGATCAGTGCGGCAAGAATGTCGCCGAGCCACTGGCTAAAGCCGTGGATCGCATCCAGCACTTCCGAAACCATCCCCCGCTCCCTCCTGGACTCGGTCAGCACTCCTATCGCTCACCGTCGCAGTCTAGGTCACTGACCGCCACGCGCCAGCTCCGGTGTCGCCAGCGGCGGCAGCCGGCTACACCACCCCGAAGCAACCGCCCCCGGCGCCGCCCATGGAACGGGAGCGGCACCAGGGGCGCGCTTTCACTCGCCACCACCGCCGCCGGACGAGTACGGCGTTACCCGCAGCGCCGCGGCCCGGGCCTTGGCGCGCTCGCCTCGGCGGTCGTAGTTGGCCGTGGTCTCGACGCTGGCGTGCCCCATCAGGCCGCGCACGGTGGCCAGGTCCGCCCCGGCGTCGAGCAGGTCGCCGGCGTAGCTGCGCCGAAGATCATGCGGCGTGAACGGCTCGACGTTGGCCCGCTGCCGGGCTCGGTCCAGCGCGTAGTACACCGCCTGATCCGTCATCCGCCGCAGATCCACCCGGCCGGCCTGCGTCACCGGACAGAGCAGCGGCCCCGCCTCTCGGCCCCGCCACTCGATCCAATCCGCCAGCGCCGCATGGGTTCCGGCGTCCAGGTATGTGGTCCTGGCCTTCTGACCCTTGCCCCGCACGATCAGGCGCGGCCCCTCGCCGCCGTTTTCGTGGAAGTCGTCCAGGTCTAGTGCCACGGCCTCGGAGCGGCGAAGCCCGCCGCCGTACAGCACCCCGAACAGCGCCGCGTCCCGCGCCCCGGCTGGTCCGCCGCGCTCCAAGCAGGCGCGGAAGACCGCCTGGGCCTCGGCCAGCGTTAGCGCGCGGCCCTTGGGCTGCGAGTTCCCGCGCACCGCCGCCACGTCCACCGCCCGGTGGTAGTGCTCCGCGCTCATGTGCCCAAGCCGCCAGGCTTCCTTTAGGACATTCCGCAGCGCTGACAGGTGCTTGTTCGCCGTGGCCGGCGCGTACCGTTCCGCCAGCCGGGACCGTACCGCCTGGACGTGCTCATACCGGACACGCCCCCACGGCGCGCTGGCGGCGTCATGCTGCCCGCCGGACAGTTCGGACGCGATCACGTCCAGCGCCGCCCGCATCGTCCGCCGGCTACCGCCGGACAGCCGCGCCAGGTAGACGGCGGCCGGATTCTGGGCGGCCGTCTCGGGGGCGAGGTAGTCCAGCTCCCCGCCCTCCGGCCGCGCGGGTAGCAGCGCGCCGCCACCGCCCCCGCTGCCCGGCGTGTCCGCCGCTGGTGCTGCGGCCGTGTCCGGCGTGTCCGACTGCGCAGCCGCCGCCGCGCCCTGGTGCCCCGCACTGTCCGGCTGTCCGGCCGCATTGTCCGAAGCAGCCGCGCCCCCGCGCGGGGGCGGGGGCTGCTGGTTGCCGTTGCGCTGCTGCTCGTCACCCATGGCTGACCTCGCGCTCCAGTTCATTGGCGGCGTAGACCCGCGCCATGGCCAGGAGCGGTTCCGGCTCGATCTCAACATCCGGACCGCCGACTAGCTCATGGGCGAGGCAATGCCGGAGCCGCTCCAGGTCCGCGGCGGTTGCGGCGTCCAACCCCTCAACCTCGGCCAGGATGCGGTCTACGCCCTGGAGCCCCCGCATCAGTTCGGGAAACCCAACGGCGCCGCCGTCGTTCGGGTGCATGTAGACGGTGCCATCTGCCGGCTTGATCCGGTTCCCGATACGACTGAGCGCCGCGCGCCGCTCCGCCTCTTGCCTGACCGGACCGTCCAAGGGGGGCGGGACATGGATGCCCCCAAACTCGTTGCCTGGCCAATAGCCCATTGGGCATTGATCCGCGATGTTGTCCAGGACGGTTTCGATGGTCTGTTGGTCGATCATGGCTCCGCTCCTCGCTGCTCGTTGTGCTGGCGGTCCACCGTGGCCGCCTTCACCCCCTACGCTGCCTAATTGTTACGGGAATATCAATTCTCATAACTGCTTTTCTTGGGGTGGGTATGCGGCAGCGTGTCGCAGCTCGCGGTCAGGTAGGCGGCGGTCACGGTGGCAGCCGGTCGCGGCGGCAGCGGCCAGCCGTTGCGGATCCGGTGGCGTGGTGAGGGTAAGCCGCCGCCCAGCCGGGCGGGTCGGTGCCAGCGGGGGCGGCGGCTGGTGTGACAATGTCACGGGCCGCCCGGCCCTCCTGGCGGCGGAGCTGGCTTGTCCGCTGTCCGCCGGACATGGCCGGTGCTGCCGCGGTCCGCATCCTGGGGGCGGCACCTCGCCGCCGGTGCGCTAGGGGGTGGCCCTGCCGGACAGACGCAGCGCTCCCGCCGACGCAGCGCGCGAGCCGGCTGCTTGCTTCGGTCCAGCTCGCGCGGCTGCCCCCTGGGGTATGTCCGCCCGCGCCGCCGAGCCTCCTATCCCGGCCGCGCGAGAAAATTGCGCAGCTCGCAGAACTGACCGGACCCCTCCGCAACCCAGCCCCACCGGGTCGCCCGGGTGCCGCCCCGACCAGGCCGACCCGGTAGGGCGGTAGGTGTGGCTTACCCAGCGCCGCCGATGCGGCGTCCGCCGCCGCCGTTTCGGCCGAAGCCGCCGCGGCCACGCGCCACCCCACCCCCTGTAGCCGAAAACACCCCGGCTCGCTTTATGGATGCCGTCAGCGCTGCCAGAGTAAATGTTGGGGGGCGCAGAACTGCGCCGGCAAACGAAAGGGGCGCCGGGATGTGGGGTGGACGGATTATCGTGGCGTTGCTGGTGGTCCTCACGGCCGCGGCGGCGGTCGAGGAGATGGACAGGCAGTCCCCGGCGGCGGGCGCAGAAAGCGCGCAAGGCGCGGGCTTCGGCCAGGCGCATGGCTTGCAGCGACCCAACCCTGGCCCCAACGTGCCCCAGCCGTCTGAGCCACCCCGGGGCGGGGGCACGGACGAAGGCGGAACGGACGGGGGCCGCGATCTGCTGGAGCGGTACGGCGACGGCTCCCCGGACCGCCAGCAGGGCCGAGCCGATGAGCCGACAGACCTCCTCGAACGGTACCGCGGCGCCGAGGAGCAAGACCCGCCGGAATCATACGCTCCGCATCAGTTCGCACCACCGCCCGGGAACCGGCTGACGCCCCGGCCCGCGTGGCAAGACTACGACCACCTGGACGTGGAGCAGTTGTAACCCTGGCACGCGGGCCGGGGTAGCGGCAGCTACCGGACCACGCCGGTGCCGTACATATCACCCGGCTGGATCCGACCGCCGCCGGCGCCCTGGCCGCGGGGTTGGGCGCCTTGCTTGAGCAGGAAGGCCTCGACTGCCTCGGGGCTCATATCTCGCCCGCGGGCCGTCTCCTCGATCTCGGCTTGGGTGATCGGCTCACCGTCCGGGCCGAGCATCACGACCTGATCGGCACCACCGCCGGCCACCGTGTCCTCCTGGTGCCGGCCTGCATCCGCACGGCCGCGCGGTTCGCGGGCCGGTTGCGGCTGCCTTTCTTGCTGCGGGATCTGGCCTGGCGCCCCGGGTTGGGGCTGCGGGCCGGCGCCCTGCGGCCAGTTGATCGGGTGGCCGGTCGGGGCTGGAGCACCGCGAAGCTTCGGCGTGCCGCTGCGAATCCAGCCGGCACCCGCCATGTGCAGGCCGCCGCCCTCGTCCATAGCCATGTGGACCGCTTCGGTCGGGCTGACCTGTCCCCGCCCTTGGCGCGCGATCTCGACGGCGCGGCGTGCGATCTCGCCCCGGTGGTTGCCCGGCATGTCTTCCGGGAGGTGGTCGTTCACGATGCTGTAGACGTGCTTCTCGTAGTCCAGCACGTCGCCCGGGTCGAAGTCCGCACCAGCCGGGGCCTGCGGGCCCTCGCCGTAGCGGATACCGGACAGTGCTGCGGCCGCTTCGGGATCCCCGCGCCGGTGGTCGCGGGCGATCTGCTCGTCCGACGACAGCGGACCCCGGACGCCCAGCTCCTCGGACATCAGCGCCGCCGCGTCCACGTTGCCCTCGGCAAGCTGATCGTGGACCAGGGCCTCGGGCGAATAGGTCCAATCGGCCTCCCGCTCGGCGAAGACCTCCGCGAGGTCGTGCTGGCGGTCCTCGGCACGGAGTTGGTCCGCGCGGCCGGTCGTGAGCGCCAGGTCAGCGCCGGGCTGCTGGCCGGCCCCGGCCATGTAGGCCCGCATCTGATCCGGCGTGGCCCGACCTTCGGCCAGGTTGATACCGCCGAGGGCCTGCGCCAGGTCCGGGGCCTCGCTGGCCCGGCCGGAGGACACCGCATCGCGCATGAGTTCGCGCGGGCCGTAATCCTGGCTGGTGGGGACGTCCACCTGGTGGCCGGTGGCGGCCGGGTCGGCCTCAGCCAAGCCGGAAAACATCGTCGGCGCTCCCGACTCGGGGTCCGTCAGGCCCCCGCCGCCCAGGGACTGCGCTTCGGTGCCGCCGTCCGGCGTTCCGCCGTAGGTCATGCCGAAGCGCATACGCTCGTCAGCGTCGAGGGCGTCCGCCAATCGGCGGTTCTCAAGGTCCTGCCCGGCCCGCTGGGCGGCCGTGGACTCCATTTCGAGCTGTTGCCGGGCGTCCGGGCCGGCGATGATCTTACCGAGGTTCTCGGCGGCGCGGGCCCAGTGCGGGTTCGCGTAATTGGGGTTCGGTGTGCGCGGCATCTCAGTGTCTCCTGTATATACGTCCTCTATCACTACAAGGGTGCCGGATAGCCAGGGGCCAGGAAAGGCTGTCCGGCGGTTGCCCCGCTGGTGCTGGCCGACCGGATCGGAGGGCCGGGCGGTTGCGTGGTCGCTTGGTCGGCGGGTTCGGTAGGGTCGGCTGGGTTCGCAGGTTCCGCAGGGCCGGGAGGGTCCGCAGGTTCCAGAGCCCCACCGGGCCACCGGGTCGGGGGCGACCAGGAGGCCGGGCGGGGAGGCTGTCCGGTGCCGCGGACATGCCCGCTACGGCGGCGCACAGAGCGAGTGCGCAAGCCGTAGCGGCTGGAAGCCGTCCGGAGCAAGACCGGGCAGGCGGTCCCGACGATCATGGCTCCGCAGCCCCGTCGCCGCCCGTGACAGGCTCGCCAGAATCGTCTCCCGCGGCCTCGTCAGGTTGCTCGATGACGGCGCCAGCGGTGTCCTGATCCGGTGGGTTCAGGGCGTCCCGCAGCCGCTGCCCGTCCCTGACGATGCCCTCCAGCTCCTCCAGGGTCATTTCCGCCAGCGGGCGGTTCAGGCTCGCTTCGTCCTCCTTCGGCTGCTGCTCGTCCACGCTGTGGCCGGCCATTTCCAGCGCGAACTTCGCAGCATTGAACCGGGTGGCGGCCGGGGTTTCCGGATCCGACAAAAGATCATTGAGGACGCCGATAGCCGCGTTCGCCAAGCCGCCCGAGATCGCCCACTGCCGTTCTTCATGGAGTGCGCGCGCCACGCGGTCGTTGGCCAGCAGATCCCGCGCCATGGAGCGCGGATAGGTCGAGTTGTACCCGGCAGCGCGGACGGCATCGGCTTGGCTGCCTCCGTTGTAAACGAGCGCTCGGACGAACGCCCTCTGTTTCTCGGTCAGTCCGTGGATGGCGCCGCGGAACCGCTGCGTTTTCGGGTCACGGCCGGTCACGCGGGCCGCTTCCCGCGGTCCGGGGCGGCCCGACTGGTTTCGGACTGTCCTGTGGCGTGCCATTGGGGATCTCCTTGCTCAATGCATCGCGTTACTGCGTAACGCCGGGGAGGACGGCGTCCAGTTCGCGGTGAGTCGGGAAAGCAGGTCGCGGCGGTACAGGCGCATGTCCTCAACAAGTAGCCGCGCGTCCGTCGCGGTGTCCCCGCTGCCGTCCCAGGGGGGCATGAGCCCGAGCAGGATGTTATCCATGAACACGAACAGATCGGAGTCCGTGTTGAGCTGCTCGCGCATTTCCGGGTCCGACTCCACGATCCGGCGCCGCTGGAGCCCCAGCTGGCGGACGCGCTCGGCTTGTTGGGTGGTGAGCCCCAGCACCTGGAGCATCCGCCAGGCCGTCCGCTTCTCCTGTTCGCTGCTCAGGTCGTGGGGGCTGGACGGCTGGGAAGGCATTTCGTGCGTCTCCCTGACAAGCTGCCGGGCCTGCTCTACCGCCATATTCCATCGGCGTTCGGGATCGCGCTCGGCGCTGTTCGGGGCGAGCGCGGCCACAGCGGGGCGGAGGGCTTGCGGCCGGTGGACCGCCTGGCCGGTGTCGGCCTGGAGGTCGTCGTGGGCGGCGGCCAGGGCGGGGCGAGACGCGAGCAAGACCAGCGCCGCCTCCTTGAGGGCCGCCAGCAGCTCGGCGTCCATGGCATCCTCCAGCGGCGCCGTCGGGGCGGCCAACGCCTCCGGCGAGCGCATGGCCTCCTGCACCAGGTCGGGGTTGTCGTCGGGCTCGCCACCACCCTCGAAGAACTCCGGTTCCGCGGTCGTAACGCCGGCAAGCTCGGGGCGGTCGATGACCGCTGCTCGCAGCGCGAGAAGGCGCATGGCCGCTTCCCGGCGCTGGAGCGCATACGGCAACTCGGCCCCCTCCTGCTCCAGGGGGCTGGCGCTGCTGATGTGGCCGCCCCGAGTCCGGTGCAGCGTTCCAGTGCGGCCGGTGATGATTGCCCCGAACAGCAGTTCGCCCAGCTCCGGCAACGCCTCGCCCGGGGGCCAGGGGGTCTGATCTGCGATCACGTCTGTGCGATCTCTCATGTCTGCTTCTCCTTCGTCATGCGGCTGCGGAGGCGGCCGGGTGGTTACCGCTCACCCGCTAACCGCTAACCCCGTTTTTTTTTCGGTACATACAGTGCACACACCCGTATGCGCACAGATACACCCTTACACTCTCCTATCTCTCTATATTCCTTTTTTGGTTAGAGGTTAGAGGTAACAGTGTTAACTACCTATAAAACAGTGCGTTACGATCCGCTAACCCTTGCGCGCGACAGTTAGCGAAGCCTAGCGGTTAGCGGGGCAACACCCCGCGGCCGGAGGCGCCCTAGTCGTCGAGGGCACCCCCGCCGAACTTCGCCTTGATGACCGACTCGTTGCGGGCTTCCACCTCGTCGAAGTAAACCCGCGCCGGATTGACCCCGTCCGCGACCTGCTTCTGCCAGTGCTCCACGTTGCTGACCGCCCACATCACTGCCCGGGCATTGCTTCCGTACCAGAATTGCCCGAGCTTTCTGCCCCCCAGCTCCCGCAGGACGCTCGTCACCTTGTTCGGAGTGGTCAGGTGGCTCGGGTATCCGTGCTCCCGCTGGAGGTACTGGCGCAACTCGGCCGGAGCGATCAGGTCCCGGTGGTATCCGGCCGGCCCCTCCTGGTTGCTCAGGATCTCGCGGATGTCCTGCTTCAGCGCCGGCTCAGTCATGGTCTGCATGTGGGCCTTGGCCGTCGTATGCGGGGCGGCCCCTTTCGCGTTGAACCCTTCGGACAGCTCGCGCTGTGTGAGCCATGCCGCAACGGACCGCCAGCCACCTTCCTGCTCCATCCAGCGATATAGCTCCCCGAACCGTTCTTCCGGCCAGTTGGGCTTGGAGAAGTCGGACCAGACGACAAAGAACCGCCGGTCGCCTGTTTCGATGGCGATAGCGTTCTCGTGGTTAGTCAGGAAGACCCAGGCCGTGATGTTCGGCAGCGTGTACTGCCGTTGATTCTTCGCGTTGATGCGAACTTCCTCGGGCGGCCGAGCCAGCAGCGGCTTCAGTCGGTCCATGACGGCCTTCCGCTCGAAACTGTTCATTTCCTGGACCACGACCAGAGCCGTGCCCTCCAGAAAGTCCGTCCACGGTTGTTGCAGCTCATGAGCTTGTAGCTGTGCCACGTTGTGCCGCCCCAAGGCTCGGATCACCGGTTGCAGGATCGTGTCTTTCCCGCACCCCGGCCGCCCGCCCAGCACCAGGTGCCAGCTCGGCTTGGCCCCGGGGTTCTGGACGCACCACGCCAGCCAGTCCAGTACAGTCCGCCGCTCGTCGTCATCCGGCACGATATGCTCGACCAGCTCCAGCCACGGCCGGACGTCGTCGCCGGACACCGTCATAGCCGCGGCTTGCTCTTGAGTCAGCTCCCCCGGGCGCCAGAGGTTCACCGCCGGGCCCATCAGCCCCTCGTCCACTACGTTCCGATGGTCCTCCGGCCGGTAGGTCGCGGATTTGACCAGGGTGCCGTCGTGCTCGTGGAACTGGACGGACCCGCGGTTTTTCGATGCGCCGACGCTGCCCAGCCCTAGCTTCGTCATCCGAATATCCAAAGTCTTCGGGGTCAGCAGCCGCCGGTAGCTCTCGGACAGACAGACGAAACGCTCGACGTCTTCGACGTAGACGTAGTCCCCGAGCATGTACTGGAGCGCCTGGTTCCAGCGCCGCTGGTCGTCCGTCTGGTTGTCCGTGCCGCTGGGCGCGCTGTCGGCGTTGCCATCGCTGGCCGGCTCCGGCGGTGCGTCCGGGAAAACCCGGGCCGCGTCATTGAACCCATCCTCACGGGCGAGCTGGTACAGGTAAGGGGCGCCAATCTCGAACGGCGGCCGGCAGCGCCGGTAGTCCGACAGCGCCTTGTCCGGTTCGTTGCCGTCACCCTCGGGCGGGTCTTCCCACCGGGCGCACCAGTCCAGCCACGCCGCCTCACCCCGGGCCGGGTCGTCCCGGTACGCCGCCTTGATCGCGTTCGCTACGCGGATGTAGGCATCCCGGTCCGGGAAGCGCGCCGTCGTGTTGCGGATCGCAGCCACCGCCTCGTCCATCATGTCCAGGTCGTCGGCCGCCAGCGCGTCTTGATCCACCTTCGCCCGGGCGGCTGCACTCCGCCCCTTGCCGCCGCCCTGCTGAACTTCCCACCCGGCCTCCTCCAGCGCCTCGACCAGCGCGTCCACCAGCTCGCACACCTGTCCGGCGTCCACCTGGACCAGCTCATCCCGCGGCGGCACCGGCCGGTCCCAGGTGTACGGCTGTCTGGTATTCGGGTGGATGCCCTGCGCGACGAACTGCTGCCCTTGGCCGCGGATCTCGATTAGGTGCTTGCGTGTACCCTCGGCGCCGGAGCGGAAAGCGATCTTGCTGGTCTGGACCGGCTCGGACAGCACGTCTACGCCGTAGACCAACAGCCGTTTCGGCCAACGCCCCACCCGCACCGGCGCACCGCCCAGCGTCTGCTCCGCGACCTGCTGCACCAGCCCGGCGGCGTCTTCGTCGAGCACGTCGATGTCGATACCGACCACACCGCCCGGCTCGCCGCAGACGAACCCGACGCCGGCGCCGGTTTTGGTCCACTGCTCCAGCGCTTTCTTAGTAGGCTTCCTGCTTTTCCGTAACCAGTCGAAGCCAGCCCAACCGTTCTGCCCCAACCGGCCGGGGATCTTGCCCACGTCGTCGCGCTGAATTGAGGTGTTCGGTGACAGCTCGGCCCCGGGCGGGATGATTGGGGCCACCTGGTAGCCGTCCTCGCGGTATTCCCTATGTGTCCGGTTGGGCGCGTGTCGTTGCTCCTGGCGGGCGCTGCCGTCGTCTCGCCGACTCTCTTGGGCCGGGGCGGCGACACCACCGCCGTCCTCACGCTCCACACGCTGGAGCGCCTCGCCGAGCCCGAGGCCGGCCGCAGGGGCGGCTGCGTGCGGGCCGCTGTTCGGGCTGTTACTATATCCAGTAGAGGGGTAGTCCATGGCGTTCTCCTTGTGTCTGTCCTCTCGTTCGTCCGTTCGTGCGCGGCTCCGGCCTGTCCTCGCCCCCTCCTCGCCGAGGGCAGGCCGTCTCCTCACTCCTCCGCCCTTTCCAAGCCGACCTCCCGCGCCCAGGCCACGATGTCGCTTGCGCGCCAGCGCGAGTAGTTGGTTCCCAGCCGAACTGGCCGGGGCAGCCGCCCCTTTTGCGCCCAACGATGGACGGTAGCCCGGTGGACCCCTAGAGCCTTTGCGACGTCCACGTCGCGGGCGAGGCAGGGGAGTTGATCGGCCAGCGAACGGGGCGACGACCCGGAAACGCGCGCTTGCTGGGCGGGGGGTCTTTTCAGTGCTGACATCGGTATTGCTCCTCGCTGTTAGTGTTCGGCCCCGGTGATCTGCTGTCGCCAGTCACAGTTCCATCGTCCCCCAGGAACGGAGGGCTCGCAAGCGAGAAAAGACAAATTTTGCTGCACAAACAACACCCTACAGATTGTCTAGTCCACTTCGACAAATTGTCGGGTCTTTCCGACAAAGGGACTAACGAGACCCGCGCGCAGACAGGCTTCCCGCCCCGGACAGGTCGGATCGACGCATTGCAAACCTACCGGGTAAGTTACTGACGGGCGGTAAGCGCAAAGGGCTGCGCGGTGCGGCTAGCTGACCCACCTGCACGGGTTCCGAGCGCGGCGGTAGCGGGCGGACAACGAACAGCAGCGGGCGGGAGCCCAGGGCTCGTCGGGCGCCCCGCCTCGGCGCCGCTGGGCACCACCAGCGGCCGCCGGGGCTGGGTGCTGCTACTGGTGGCGATGGCGTCGGTTCTGGCGGGCGTCGGCGGCGATGCTGGATGGATAGGCGGTTGCGACTGACGGGGAGCCGCGGCCCGCTGGTGCGTGCGCGCCGGCTAGGTTTGCGCGGGGATGCGGCAGCGTCGGCGGGCGGCTGCCCGGGGGCGGCGAACACGGCCCGCCCCACGCCGCCGCCGCCCGGCCGGTGGTTATCTATTCAGTACCCGCCGCCCCAGCGCCGGTGATCTCCCGCAGCCGCGCTTCCCACGCCCCCAGGATACGCCGCTGCGCGGTCAGGGACCGCCGGTTGATATAGACCCGGCCGGTTACGGTCGTTGAGGCGTGGCCGAGGACACGGCCAATGTCCTGCTCATCGAAGCCGAGGGCCTCCAGCTCAGTGGCGACGGTGTGCCGGGCCGCGTGGGGCGTGGGCCCGCTCCGGCCGAAGTAAAGCCGCAGCGATCGGTTCAGGCCGCTATCCACTCGGCACGGCCCGCCGGCGCGGTTCGGGAACAGCAGCCCGGGGCTGCCGTCCTCGCCCCCTGGCGCGGCCACCGTGTCCAGCGCTTGCCGGACAACGGCCTCCGCCATCGGACACAGCGCGACGGCGTGGGCCTTGCCGTGCTTACGCCGCTCGGCGGGGATCGTCCAAACCGGCCCGGTCTCCTCGTTGTCCAGGTCCAGCTCGTCCAGCCGGATCCCGGCCACCTCGCCCGGGCGCTGTCCGGTCAGCAGCAGCAGCCGAAGCGCCAGCGCCACTGGTTTGGGCTCCTCCGGCACCTCGGCCCCGATGGTTCGGCCGGTGGCTTCCCACCAGGCGCGAACGGTCTCGGGCTGCATCGCCCGCGGCGTGGACTCCGGCTGGCGCTCGCTGATGTATTGCACCGGCGTGGTTTCGATTACGCCGCGCTCGACCGCGAAGCGGAACATCCGCCGCATGACCGCCAGCACCTTCCCCGGCATCCGCCGGTGTCCGGCGTCGCGGCAGGCGTCCAGTACGGCTGTCACGTCGCGCCGATGTACCTCATCGACCTTGAGCCGCCCGATTCTCGGGACCACCCAGTTCCGTAGTGTCCGCTGGTCCTCGTTCCAGGTCCGCTTATGCGGCTTCGCATGGCGCTGGATGTATTCGTCCACGAAGTCCGCCACGGTGGGCGTGCGCCGGCGTTCGGCCCGGGCCCGCTGGCGCTCGGCTGCCGGATCCTCGCCGGCCCTCACCGCCTGGCGGTACTCCGTCGCCTTCGCCCGCGCCTGGCTCACGTCCAGTTCATCGGTGCTGCCCAGCCGCATCCACCGCGCCCCCTGCCCGCCGTAGCGGTAGTACCAGGCTTTCCGGCCGGTCGGCTCGATCCGCAGGTACAGACCCGGCGTGAGCGCGTCCTTGATATGTCGGCGCTTCTCCCCGGGTCGGTACCGCTCTACGGCCTTGGCTGTCAGTTTGACGGCTTGTCCGTGCGCCATTGCCCCCTCCCGTCCGTCCGTCGCGGCCGGTGTATCCGGCACCCCCGGATACACTCTGGATACACTTCGGACAGGCTACACAGGGCGACAGAGGATGCAACAGGAAACGACGCGGGACGACGGAAGGCGACCATAAAGGCTTTACGATCAGCGCACTATGTTGACAAAGGCACAACAAAAGACGAACCCGGCAGACAGCCCGCAACGGTTGGAGCGTGACTCATAATCCCTTGGTCGTCGGTTCGAATCCGACCGGGCCCACCATTTCCCGCCCTCCAATCCATCGTTACGCAAAAACCCACGTACTGCGTCCAGCCTCCCGGCGACCCGCGTGACTCGATCGTGACTCTTCCCGTCACTCCCCGATCAGCGTCAGCGTCACGCGTCGAGCATGCCCCCCGCTGCGGTGCTCCCAGAGGTAGAGCCCCTGCCACGTCCCCAGCGCCGGGCGACCGCCGCTGATCGGGATGGTCACGCCGCTGCCGGTGAGCATGCTGCGGATGTGGGCCGGCATGTCGTCAGGGCCCTCCATGTCGTGCTCGTACATGGGGTCGCCGTCCGGCGCTACACGGGCCATGAACCGCTCCAGATCGGCGCGGACACTGGGATCGGCGTTCTCGGTGATCATGAGCGAGGCGCTGGTGTGGTGGCAGAAGGCATGCGCGAGGCCACGCGAAACGCCGTACTCACCAATGGCGTCGGCGAGGCGACGGGTGAGCTCATGGGTCCCACGGCCGCGGGTCTGCACGGTGAGGGTCTGCTGCTCGATCTTCATGACACATGGACTCCGGGGCGATGATTCGAGCCCGACACCCTAGCGCCGCCCCGGGATCCGCTCAAGTTGCGGCCGCGGCACACAAAACGTCCATGACGCGCCCCGCTGCGCCGGTTACCATGACGGCGTGAACGACTCGAAGCCCCCCGCACTGTTCTCCTACCGCCCCTACTGGGCGGCCCGCTTCGGCGTAGCGCCGTTTCTGCCCATGTCCCGGCGAGAAATGGGCGAGTTGGGCTGGGACAGCTGCGACATCATCCTGGTCACCGGCGACGCCTACGTCGATCACCCGAGCTTCGGCATGGCCATCATCGGCCGTCTGCTCGAGGCCCAGGGCTTCCGCGTGGGTATTATCGCCCAGCCCGACTGGCGCGACACCACCGACTTCCAGGCCCTGGGGGCACCGAACCTCTTCTTTGGCGTCACCGCCGGCAACATGGACTCCATGGTCAACCGGTACACCGCCGATGGTCGGCGCCGCAGCAACGACGCCTACAGCCCCGATGACGAGGGCGGACGCCGCCCCGACCGGGCCACCATCGTCTACAGCCAGCGCCTGCGCCAGGCCTACCGCGACACGCCGATCCTCCTGGGCGGGATCGAGGCCAGCCTGCGCCGCCTGGCCCACTACGACTACTGGTCCGACAAGGTCCGGCGCTCGGTGCTGCTCGACGCCAAGGCCGACCTGTTGCTCTACGGCAACGCGGAACGGGCCCTGGTCGAGGTCGCCCACCGCATCGCCGCCGGCGAGCCGCCGCAGCGGATCCGCGACGTGCGCGGCATCGCTTACGCCCGCCCCGCTCCCGGCCCCGCGGAGGACGACCCGGCCGACCAGCAGGGCGTGCTGCGGCTGCCGGACTGGGAGAGCGTGCGCCGGGACGCGGATCGTTTTGCCGAGCTGGCGCGCATCACCCGCCAGGAGACCAACCCGCACAACGCCCGGACCCTGGTGCAGGCCCACGGCGATCAGGAGGTCTGGATCACGCCGCCTCCGCTGCCGCTGAGCACCGAGGAGCTGGACACCCTCTACGAACTGCCCTACCAGCGGGGGCCGCACCCAGACTACGCCGGACGCCGGATCCCCGCCTGGGAGATGATCCGCTTCTCGGTGAGCATCATGCGCGGCTGCTTCGGCGGCTGCAGCTTCTGCTCGATCACGGAGCACGAGGGGCGGCTGATCCAGTCCCGCTCCCGGGAGTCGATCCTGCGCGAGATCGACGAGATCGCCGAGCGCACCGAGGGCTTTACCGGGGTCATCTCGGATCTCGGCGGCCCCAGTGCCAACATGTACCGCATGGGCTGCAAGGACCCGCAGGCCGAGGCCCATTGCCGGCGCATGTCGTGCCTCTACCCCCGCATCTGCCGCAACCTTGACACCGATCACGAGCCGCTGATCGACCTCTACCGCCAGGCCCGGCAACGCCCCGGCGTGAAGAAGGTCCTGGTGGCCTCGGGCGTGCGCTACGACCTGGCCATCCACTCCAAGGCTTACGTGCGGGAGCTGGTCAGCCACCACGTCGGCGGCTACCTGAAGATCGCGCCGGAGCACACGGAGCCCGGGCCCCTGGGGCGGATGCTCAAACCGGGCATGGACACCTACGATCGCTTCAAGGCGCTGTTTGAGGACTACAGCCGGCGGGCGGGCAAGGAGCAGTACCTAATCCCGTACTTCATCGCCGCCCACCCGGGCACCACGGACGAGGACATGCTGCAGCTGGCCCTGTGGCTCAAGCGCAACGGCTTCCGGCCCAACCAGGTGCAGGCCTTCCTGCCCACGCCCATGGCGCTGGCCACCGCCATGTATCACAGCGGCCGCGACCCGCTGCGCCGGGTCGGGCCGGAGGGCGGCGCCCCGGTGCACACCGCCCGGGGTCTGCGCACGCGTCGGCTCCACAAGGCCTTCCTGCGTTACCACGACCCGGAGAACTGGCCGCTGCTGCGCCAGGCCCTGCAGCGCATGGGCCGCGCGGACCTGATCGGCAACAGCAAACGTCACCTGGTGCCCGCCCACCAGCCGCCGGGCACCGGATCCGCCGGCGAGGGGCGACGGACCCCGACGGGCAAGCACCCCCGCCGGCAGACGCCGCCCGCGGGCGCCCCCCCGGCCCGGCAGCGAAAGGGCCGGGGGCGGGGCAGGCGCCAGCGCTAATCCGCGGGCGCTGACCCGGCGGAGCGGTCGTCATCCCCGCTCTGCCCCCAGCTCGCGATACAGATCCCGATACGCCCGCGCCGAGGCCTCCCACGAGTAGCTCCCGGCCATGCCGCGGGCCTGGATGGCGTGCCAAGCCGACCGATCCCGCCAGTGCGCCAAGGCCCGCTCCACCGCCTCGGCCAGGGCGGCGCCCTCCGCCGCAGCCAGGTGGAAACCGTTACCGCTCTGGGGGTGGGCATCCACGTCCACGACCGTATCCGCCAGCCCGCCGGTGGGGTGGACCACCGGCGGCGTCCCGTAGCGCAGGGAGTAGAGCTGGTTGAGCCCGCACGGCTCAAAGCGCGAGGGCATCAGAAACAGATCACTGCCGGCCTCGATCTGGTGGGCGAGCGCCTCATCGTAGCCGATCACCACCCCGACCTGCCCCGGATATTGTTCGGCCGCGGCACGCAGCGCGGCCTCCAGCCTATGATCCCCCGAGCCGAGAAGGGCCAGCCGCGCGCCGCTGGCCAGCAGACGCGGCAACGCCGCCAGGATCAGGTCCACACCCTTTTGCTCCACCAGCCGACCGACGAAACCGAGCACGGGCCCGTCGCCCTCCGCCAGGCCAACGGCCCGTGCCACGGCCCCGCGATTGGCCCACCGGGCCGGGTCGTCCGGTTCGGCGTAGCGGGCGGCCAGATGGGGGTCACGCCCCGGGTCCCAGGTCTCGGTATCGATGCCGTTGACGATGCCGAACAGCCGGTCCCGCCGGTGGTGGAGGAGCCCCTCCAGCCCCCAGCCAAAGGCCGGGGTCTGGATCTCGCGAGCGTAGGTTGGGCTGACCGTCACCAGGGCGTCGGCGAAGACCAGCGAGCCCTTGATAAAGGCCAGCTGGCCGAAAAACTCCAACCCCTCGGGGTGCCAGAGCTCGGCTGGCAGCCCGAGCCGGGGATAGAGTTCCGCCGGAAAGAGCCCGCGGTAGGCCAGATTGTGGATACCGAACACGGTGGCCGGCCGCTCGCTGCGCTCGCGCAGGAACACCGGGGCCAACGCGGTCTGCCAGTCGTTGCCGTGGAGCACGTCGGCGCGCCAGTCCAGCAAATCCCCCGCTGCCAGAGCCGCAGCCACCTGCGACAGACGGCAGAACCGCCAATGATTGTCCGGCCAGGCATCGCCCCCAGCCGTGGCGTAGGGACCGCCGACGCGTGCGAACAGCGGCGGATCGTCGAGCAGCCAGACCCCAACCCCGGTGCCGGGCAGCCGCCCTTCAATCAGCGCCACATCCCCGTCGGCCCACGGCACCTGACGCCGGCGGACCGTGCCCTCCAGCTGCTCGGCGGCACCCGGATAGGCGGGCATCAACAGGTGTACGTCGCAATCGAGCTCAGCCAGCCCCCGGGTCAGGCCGAAAGCCACGTCGCCCAAGCCCCCGGTCTTGGCCAGCGGCCAAGCCTCGGCGGTGGCGAACAGGATCCTCACGCACCCTCCCCGACCAGCACCAGGCCGGCCAGCGGCGGCAGGGTCAGCACCACCGAATACGGGTGGCCGCTCCACGGCACCGGCTCGGCGATCACGCCACCGGCGTTGCCCACATCCGAGCCGCCGTAGAGGGCCGAATCGGTGTTCATCCGCTCCGCCCAGTACCCAGCGACCGGCACGCCCAGCCGATAGCCGTGGCGTGGCACCGGCGTGAAGTTGAGAACCACCATTGCCCGCTCGCCGGCGTCACCGCAGCGCAGGTAACTGAGCACCGACTGCTCGGCGTCGTGGCAATCCACCCAGGCGAAGCCCGCCTCGGAGAAGTCGTGCCGGTGCAGCGCCGGCTCGCCCCGGTAGAGCCCGTTGAGATCGCCGATCAGGCGCTGCACGCCGGCGTGGCGTGGATCGGATAGGGCCGCCCAGTCCACCGTAGAATCGGCATCCCATTCGCTGCGCTGGCCGATCTCGCAGCCCATGAACAGCAGCTTTTTGCCCGGATAGGTGAACTGGTAGGCGTAGAGCAGGCGCAGGTTGGCCAGGCGCTGCCAGTCGTCGCCGGGCATGCGGTCAAGCAGGCTGCCCTTGCCGTGGACCACCTCGTCGTGACTGAACGGCAGGACGAAGTTCTCGGTGAAGGCGTAGAGCAGACCAAAGGTCAGCTGGTCGTGGTGGTAGCGGCGGTGGACGGGGTCCTCGCCGAGGTAGGTCAGGGTGTCGTGCATCCAGCCCATGTTCCACTTCATGGTGAACCCCAGCCCACCGAGGTAGGTCGGGCGCGTGACCTGCGGCCAAGAGGTGGACTCCTCCGCGATGATGCAGGTCCCAGGCTGCTCGCCGTGGGTAACGGTGTTGACCTCGCGCAGGAAGGCGATGGCCTCCAGGTTCTCGTTGCCGCCGTGGACGTTCGCCACCCAGTCACCGTCCTCGCGGGAGTAGTCCAGATAGAGCATGGAGGCCACTGCGTCGACGCGCAGCCCATCCAGATGGTAGGCCTCGAGCCAGTACAGGGCGCTGGAGAGCAGGAAACTGCGCACCTCGTTGCGGCCGAAGTTGAAGATCAGCGTCCCCCAGTCGCGGTGCTCCCCCTGGCGGGGATCGGCGTGCTCGTAGAGCGGCGTACCGTCGAAGCGGGCCAGCGCCCAGGCGTCCCGCGGGAAGTGGGCGGGCACCCAGTCCAGGATCACTCCGATGCCGTGGCGGTGGCAGTAGTCAATGAAGTAGCGGAAATCATCCGGGCCGCCGAAGCGGCTGGTCGGGGCAAAGTAGCCGGTGGTCTGGTAGCCCCAAGAGTCGTCCAGCGGGTGCTCGGTGATCGGCAGCAGCTCGATGTGGGTAAACCCAGTGCGCTGGACGTACGCGACCAGCTCGTGGGCAAGGGTGCGGTAGTCGAGGAAACCGCCCTGCGCATCGCGCTGCCAGGAGCCAAGGTGGACCTCGTAGATCGACCAGGGCGCCTGCTGCCAGGCGCTGCCCTCCCGGCGCCGGCGCTCCATCCACTCGCCGTCCTCCCAGGCGTAGGCCTCCGGCGGCTCGACCACGGCGGCCGTTTCGGGCCTTTGCTGGTAACGCCGGGCACAGGGGTCGGTCTTGAGCATGGGGCCACAACCGCCGTGACCGCGTAACTCGAACTTGTACAACGCCCCCGGCTCCAGCCCGGGGATAAACAGCTCCCACACCCCGGCCTCGAGGCGCAACCGCATGGGGTGAAGACGCCCGTCCCAGCGGTTGAAGTCGCCCACCACGCTGACCCGCTCGGCGTTGGGCGCCCAGACGGCAAAGGCCACGCCCGCCACCCCCTCCACCGTGGTGCAGTGCGCGCCTAGAAAGCGCTGGGCGTGCCAGTGCCGCCCCTCGGCGTAGAGGTGCAGATCGAACTCGGAGAGCACCGGCGGGAAGCTGTAGGGGTCGTAGGTGCTGCGCCAGCTCCCGCCAGCGTCGCGCCAGCAGAAGACGTACGGCGCCTGCAGGGCGGCGGGCAGCGGCGCCTCGAAGAAGTCGGTACCCGCGATACGGGGCACCGCGGTGCCGTCCTTGAAGGTTACCTCCACGGCTTCCGGGTGGTAGATCCGCACCCGGCGCTCGGCGCCGTGGGGCCCGCCGAGGTAGGCGAAGGGGTCGGCGTGACGGCCCTCCGCGATACGCTGCCGGTCGTCACCCCCGGCATCCTTCTGAATGGATCGATTCACGCGCACACCCCGCTCGCCGGCTTCAATGGACCCTGCCGGAAGGGGCGCTGGCACGCAATACCCTGTCGATCGCCGGAAAAGCCGTCCATACTGCCCTTCAGGCCTCTGTCACCAGGAAGATCCGACGTGTTATCCCATCGCTCTCCCCGTTTCGTCAGCCGCCTGACCCGAGACACCCTGGCCCTGATCCTCGCCGGCGGCCGCGGCACGCGGCTGCGCGAGCTCACCCAGTGGCGTGCCAAACCGGCGGTTCCGTTCGGCGGCAAGTTCCGCATCATCGACTTCCCCCTGTCCAACTGCATTAATTCCGGCGTGCGGCGCATTGGCGTACTCACCCAGTACAAGGCCCACTCCCTGATCCGGCACATCCGTCAGGGCTGGAGCTCGCTGAGCAGCGACTTCGGCGAGTTCGTCGAACTGCTGCCAGCCCAGCAGCGCATCGCCGACTCCTGGTACCAAGGCACGGCCGATGCGGTTTATCAGAGCCTGGACATCGTCCGGCTGCACGATCCCGACTACGTCCTGATCCTCGCCGGCGACCACATCTACAAGATGGACTACGGGCCGCTGCTTGCCTACCACGTGGAGAGCGGCGCCGACGTCACCGTCAGTTGCCTCGAGGTCCCCATCGAGGAAGCCAGCGCCTTCGGCGTCATGGGCATCGATGACGACAGCCGGGTGGTTCGCTTCGACGAGAAGCCGGCCAACCCCACGCCGATCCCCGGCCGCGACGACCGTGCGCTGGCCTCCATGGGGGTCTACGTCTTCAACCGGGACTTCCTCTTCCGAACCCTCGGGGCGGACGCCCGCAGCGGCTCGGAGCATGACTTCGGCAAGGACATCATCCCGCAGCTGATCGACCAGGCCCGAGTCATGGCCTACCCCTTCCGGGAGCCGACCACCGGGGACCAGGCGTACTGGCGGGACGTAGGAACCATCGACGCCTTCTGGCGGACCAACCTTGAGCTGATCGACGTCACCCCGGAGCTCAACCTCTATGACCGCAAGTGGCCGATCTGGACCTTCCAGGAGCAGCTGCCCCCGGCCAAGTTCGTCTTCGACGAGGAGGGCCGCCGCGGCACCGTAGTCGACTCCATGGTCTCCGGCGGGTGCATCATCTCCGGGGCGCGGCTACGGCGCTCGCTACTGTTCTCGTCGGTGATCGTCGATGAACGCACCCGGGTTGAGGACTCGGTGATCCTCCCCGAGGCCCATATCGAGCCCGACTGTCGGATCCGCAACGCGGTGATCGACAAGTACTGCCACATCCAGGCGGGGACCGTGATCGGCGAAGATCCCGAGGAGGACGCGCGGCGCTTTACGGTCAGCCCCAGCGGTGTTGTCCTCGTCACCCCGGAAATGCTCGGCCAGGAGATCCACGTTGTCTATTGATGCCAGCGACCCGAACGCGACAGAGACCCAGCCCGTGCGCGTGGTGCTGTGCTGGCACATGCACCAGCCGAGCTACCTCGACCCCGGCACCGGCGACTACCTACTACCTTGGACCTACCTGCACGGGATCAAGGACTACGCCGACATGGCCGCCCACCTCGAGGCCAACCCGGCGGCGCGCGCAGTGGTCAACTTCTCCCCGGTTCTCCTCGAGCAGCTGGAGGACTACAGCCGCCAGATCGCCGGCTTCCTGGAAAGCGGCGAACGGCTGCGCGACCCCCTGCTGCGCGCCCTGGCCATGCCCACCCTGCCGGTCAACGAGCACGAGCGGCGCCGCCTGGTCGAGCAGTGCCAGCGCATCAACCGCCAGCGGCTAGCGGACCCGTTCCCGGCATTCCGGCACCTGCTCGAGATCGCCGAGATGGTCAGCGCCCACCCGGCGAGCATGCGCTACCTCAGCGACGCCTTCTTGGTGGATCTGATCACCTGGTACCACCTGGGCTGGATGGGCGAGACCGTCCGCCGCGGCGAGCCGCGGGTCCAGCGGCTGATCGACCAGGGCAAGGGCTTTACCCTCCACGACCGACGCGAACTGCTCGGCGTAATCGGCGAGCTGCTCGCCGGCCTGCCCCACCGCTACCGCCACCTGGCCGAGACCGGGCGGGTCGAGCTGTCGATGACCCCCTATGGGCACCCCATCCTGCCACTGCTCCAGGATCTGCAGTGCGCCCGCGAGTCCTGGCCCGAGAGTTCCATGCCGGTGGTCGACCGCTATCCCGGCGGCGAGGACCGGGCGCGCTGGCACCTCGAGCAGGGCATACGGCGCTTTGAGCACACCTTCGGCCACCGGCCGCGGGGGTGCTGGCCGTCGGAGGGGGCGATCAGCCAGGCCACCCTGAGGCTACTGCAGGAGTTCGGATTCCGCTGGGCGGCCAGCGGCGGCGCGGTCCTGGACAACAGCCTCGGCCCGGAGGGCACCGGCAACGGCCAGTGGCACCGGGCCTACGCCCTCGACGCCGAGGGCGACAGCGGCGACGGAACCCGCTGCTTCTTCCGCGACGACGGGCTGTCCGACGCCATCGGCTTCGAGTTCTCCGACTGGCACGGCGACGACGCCGTCGCCAATCTAATCAGCCGCATGGAGGCCATCGCCGCCGGCTGCGAGGCACCGGAACAGACGGTCATCCCGATCATCATGGACGGCGAGAACGCCTGGGAGCACTACCCCGCCAACGGTTTCCATTTTCTCAACGGCCTGTATCAGCGGCTCGGCGATCACCCGGGACTGGTGCTGACCACCTTCGCCGAGGCGGCCGAGGAACTCGAGCCGCGCCCCCTGTCACGACTGGTGGCCGGCAGCTGGGTCTACGGCACCCTCTCCACCTGGATCGGCGAGGTGGACAAGGATCGGGCCTGGGAGCTGCTTGCCGAGGCCAAGCAGGCGTTCGATCAGCGTATCGGCGCGCTCGACGAAGCCGCCCGGGAACGCGCCGAGGCGCAGCTGGCCATCTGCGAGAGTTCGGACTGGTTCTGGTGGTTCGGCGACTACAACCCCGCCGACGTGATCCGCGACTTCGACCACCTCTATCGGATCCAACTCGCCGCGCTGTACCACGCCCTGGGCCAGGAGCCGCCGGAGCACCTGAGCCACGCCTTCGCGCGCCAGGGCCGGGGCTCGCCCGAGCGCGGCGGCGTGATGCGCCACGGACGCGCCGAGCCGTGAGCGGCGCGGAGCTGGCCGAGCGGCGCCGGGCTGGGGTGCTGGTTCACCTCAGCGCCCTGCCTGGGCCCGCAGGCAACGGCGACCTGGGGCAGCACGCCTACCGCTTCGTGGACTGGCTGGCGGCAAGCGGCTTCACCATCTGGCAGATGCTGCCGCTCGGCCCCACCCACGACGACCTCAGCCCCTACCAGGGGTTGTCGGTTCACGCGGGCGAGCCGTGCTACATCGACCTAAACGCACTGGCCGAGCGGGGGTGGCTGACGCCGGAGGAGCTTCACCCCCCAGAGACCGGAGACGATCCTGTCGCGCTGCGGGCCTGGCGCCGCTCCTGCCTGCACCGCGCCCACCAGCGGCTGCGCGAACAAGGTGACGCACCGACCGAGGCGCAGATCGACGCCTTCCGGCGCGAGCAGGGCCACTGGCTGGAGGACTACGCCCTCTACGCCGCCCTACGCGAGGAGCACGGCGACGCGGCCTGGTGGACGTGGCCCGCCGCCGAGCGGGACCGCGAACCGGCGGCGCTGGAGGCAGCCACCCACCGGCTGGCCGGGCGGATCGACCGCCACATCTTTGAACAGTACCTCTTCTTCAGCCAGTGGCAGGCGTTGCGCGACTACGCCGCCGAGCGCGGTGTCCAGTTCTTCGGCGACGTCCCCATTTTCGTCGCCCACGACAGCGCCGATACCTGGGCCCACCGGCGGTACTTCCGACTCGACGACGAGGGGCATGCGGCCCTCGTCGCCGGCGTGCCACCGGACTATTTCTCCGCCGAGGGCCAGCGCTGGGGCAACCCGCTCTACGACTGGCAGCGCCTGCAGGGCGACGGCTTCGCGTGGTGGCTCGAGCGGCTGGCCACCCAGCTGGCCCTGTTCGACTTCGTGCGCATCGATCACTTCCGGGGGCTGAGCGCCTGCTGGGCGATCCCGGCCGAGGCGCCCACCGCCCGGGACGGATACTGGGAGGCAGCCCCCGGGGACGCCCTACTCGAGGCGGTGGAGGAGCGCTTCGGTCGGGTCCCGCTGGTGGCCGAGGATCTGGGCGTGATCACCGAGGACGTGGAGCGGCTCCGCGAGCGCTTCGCCCTGCCGGGGATGAAGGTGCTGCACTTCGCCTTCGACAGCGACGCCGCCAACCCCTACCTACCCCACCAGCACCACCGGCACTGCGTCGTCTACACCGGTACCCACGACAACGACACCACCCTGGGCTGGTACGCCGACCTACCGGAGGCGACGGCGCAGCGGCTCCACGCCTACCTGGGCCACCCCGGCGAACCGATGCCGTGGCCGCTGATCCGGGCAGCGCTGGCGTCGGTGGCGGGACTGGCCGTGATCCCGTTGCAGGATCTGCTGGCGCTGGGCGGCGAGCACCGCATGAACGTGCCCGGGGTTGCCGAGGGCAACTGGCGCTGGCGTTTTGAATGGGAGTGGCTGCCCGACCCCCTGGCCGGGCAGCTGCGCGCCCTCAACGAACTCTACGGCCGGCTCTAGGCGGCGGTCGCCGCCTAGAGCCAGCGCATCCGCCCCAGCTCCAGCGGGTGACCGAGCAGCGGGTGGCTCGGGTACATGCAGATACGGAAGTACTGCAAGCCGTTGAGGCGGGGTTGAATGTCCAGGGAGAACAGCGGATCCCCGTCGTCATCACCGCCAGTGGGCGAGAACACGAAACGCTGGGTCTGGCCCGGATCCCGGGGGTGGGGCACCGGGCTGAAGCGGCACTCGACGGTGACATCATCGGCACCCAGCCCGTTGAGCTGCGCCTTCACCCGCAGACGCAACGGCTCTCCGTGGCGCAGGGCGTCCGGGGCCTCGTCGATCAGCTCCAGGGCCGTCCCGTCCCAGCAGGCCCGCACATGCTCCTTCCAGGCGGCCAGACCAGCGGCGCCGGCCAACTCCTCGTCGGTCAGGCGCCGATGATGTCGGGCGGCCGGGCCATAGAGATCGCGCACATAGTCCATCACCATGCGCTGCGCATTGAACCGGGGCAGCGTACTGCGCATCGAGGCCTTGGACATCTGCACCCAGCCGGCCGAGTAGCCGCGCTCACCGCGATCGAAGTAGAGCGGCGCCACCTCACCGGCAAGGGTATCGAGCAGGTCGCGGGCCTCCTCGCCGTCACGGTACTCCGGATCGAAGCCCGGCGCGTGGGGGTAGATCGCCCAGCCGTTGTCCCCGGCGTAGCCCTCATCCCACCAGCCATCCAGAACCGAGAGATTGACCACCCCGTTGATGGCCGCCTTCTGACCGGAGGTGCCGCACGCCTCCAGGGGGTACTCCGGATTGTTCAGCCACACGTCGACACCGGTCACCAGCTTGCGCGCCAGCGCCATGTCGTAGTTCTCCAGCAGCAGAAGCCGCCCGATCAGATCGGGATCGAGGGTCAGCTCGTGGATCCGCCGAATCATCTCCTGGCCCTGCTCATCGTGCGGGTGGGCCTTGCCGGCGAAGATCAGGATCATCGGCCGCTCGGGATCGTTGAGCAGCTGCTTGAGACGCTCGAGGTCGCGGAAGATCAGCAGAGCGCGCTTGTAGGTGGCAAAGCGGCGGGCAAAACCGAGCACGAGGACATCGGCCTCGGGGTCGCGGATGAAGCGGGTCATGCGCCGGATCATCGCCTCGGCCATGCCGTTGCGCTTGCACCGCGCCTCGACCCGGGCACAGACGTCGCGGAGCATCTGCGACTTCAGGCTCTGGCGCATGCTCCAGTAGCGGTGATCGGGCAGCTCGTCGACCACGCTCCAGAACGCCTCGTTGCTCAGCTCGCTGCGCCAGGCCGGCCAGCGCTGATCGAAGAGATTGCCCCACTCCTGGGCCAGGAAGGTCGGCACGTGCACGCCGTTGGTGATGGCGTGGATGGGGTTCTCCTGAGCCGGCACATCAGGCCAGATGCGCGCCTCCATCTCCGAGGCCACGCGGCCGTGGATTCGGCTGACCCCGTTGTGGAAGCGCGATCCGCGCAGGGCCAGGCTGGTCATGTTGAAACCCGGCTGCTCAGCCCGCCCGTTGCCCAGCGCCAGCAGGGCATCGATATCGAGCCCGGAGTCCCCGAGCGCAGCCCCCAGGTATTCGCGGACCATCTCCGGATCGAAGATGTCGTGACCCGCCGCCACCGGCGTGTGCGTCGTAAACACCGAGCCCCCGGCGACGGCCTCCATCGCCGTGACGAAATCGACGCCGGCCGCCACCCACTCGCGGCAGCGCTCGACGAGCTGGAAGGCCGAGTGCCCCTCGTTCAAGTGCCAGACCGTCGGCGCCACGCCAAGCTTGCGCAGCGCCCGTACGCCCCCGATGCCGAGGCAGAGCTCCTGCTTGATGCGCATCTCGGTGCCGCCGCCGTAGAGCTGATAGGTGATCGAGCGATCCTCGGGGGTGTTCTCGGGCACATCGCTGTCGAGCATGTACAGACGCACGTGGCCGGCCCGCACCGACCAGATGCGCAGCTGCACCGATCGTCCGGGGAAGTCGACAGCCACCCGCAGCTCCTCGCCGTCACCATCCTGGCGTGGGTAGGCGGGCAGCTGCGCCACCTCGGTGGGCACATAGTGCGCCACCTGGCGCCCTTCGTGATCGATGCTCTGGATGAAGTAGCCCTGGCGATAGAGCAACCCGACCGCGATCAGCGGCACGCGCAGATCGCTGGCCGCCTTGCAGTGGTCACCGGCGAGGATGCCGAGGCCGCCAGAGTAAAGGGGCAGGCTCTCGTGCAGGCCGAACTCGGCGCAGAAGTAGGCCACCAGGTCCTGGTCCGGATCCAGGTGCGGGGCAACCTCCGGCGACGTGTCCTGCTCCAGATAGGTGTCGTAGGCGGAAAGGGTCCGGTTGTAGTCTTCCAGGAAGGTCGGGTCCTCGGCGGCACGCTCTAACGCCTCCTGGGGAACCCGGCGCAGGAAAACCTTGGGGTTGTGGCCGCTGGCCTCCCAGCACTCGGGGTCAATCTGGTAGAACAGCCCCCGGACTCGCCGGTCCCAGGAATAGTAGAGGTCATCGACCAGCTCGCGCAGGCGGGCGAGTGACGGCGGGAGGCAGGGGTGGACTTCCAGGGTGAAGACGCGTTCGGACATGGGTGGGGCAACTCCCTCTGTGGACCCCTCTGTTTAGCACATGTCGCCGGGGCGCACACGCACGTCCCACAACGAGAAAGGCCCGCCAGGGGCGGGCCTTTCTCTCAATGGCAGCTTACTGCCGCTCTGGCGGCGGTTTAAAGCGCTGCGACGTCCTCGGCCTGCAGGCCCTTGGGGCTGCGGGTCACGCTGAACTCGACCGCTTGACCCTCGTCCAGGGAGCGGAAACCGTCGCCCCGGATGGCACGGAAGTGGACGAACACGTCTTCACCCCCCTCGCGGCTGATGAAGCCGTAGCCCTTGGCGTTGTCGAACCACTTAACCGTACCTTGTTGACGCTCTGACATCTCAAACAACCTCTGTATTAATCATCGTGACGCGACCTCCATGAGGACCAGGGTCAGGTCTTGCTGTCGGTCGCGCCCCATATATTGGCACAAGTTGGGGGCCTCGCAACCTGCCACCCACGAGTTTTTTTCAACCGATTTTGTTGCGACGCAACATGGCCACTGCTATGCTGCATGGCAACAATCGAGACAAAGCCCGGAACGGCGCGAAAGGAGCGGTGGCAATGATGAACTACCAAGAGATGATCAAGCAGATGCAGACCCAGTTCGGGCCCTATGCCGAGCCCTTCCACGGTGTGAACAGCAAGATGCTCGAGCACTGGGAGAAGATGACCGATTACCAGCTGGACATGGCCCGGCGCTACACCGACGCCACCCTCGGCAACCTGCGCGAAGCAAGCGAGGTCCAGTCGCCGGAGCAGCTGCAGAACTACCTGCAGAAGAGCGTGGAGGCGGCCCGCGAGACCTCGGACAGCCTCGCCAAGGATGCCCGGACTCTGGCCCAGCTCAGCCAGGCGATGACCGAGGACCTGCAGCAGTCGGTCCGCGAGAGCACCAGTAGCCTGGCCGCGAAGACCACCAAGGCCGCGTGAGCGGACGCTAAGACGGCGCCACGCGCCGCCTCTGTCGGGCAGAGGCGGCGCGTGGCGCCGTAGCTATTCGCTTGAACGAATACCGCGCGCCCCCTACCCTGAGCGCATGCCCCTGACGCCCGACCACCTGTTCCGACTCTTCGGCGACCCCACGCGGCTGCGTTGCCTGCTTCTGCTGCGCCGCGAGGGCTGGTTATGCGTCTGCGAGCTCACTGAAGCACTGGGTATTATTCAGCCCAAGATCTCCCGCCATCTAGCCATGCTCCGCGAGGCCGGGCTGGTCGAGTGTCGACGCCGCGGGCAATGGGTCCACTACCGCATCAGCCCCGAGCAGCCCCCGTGGGTGGCGCCGATCCTCGACGCCGCCGTCCAGGCCAGCGACGCCCTGGCCTGGCACCAGGAGGATCGTGAACGGCTGGAGCGTATGGCCAACCGAGTCACCACCAAGGATCAAGCATGAACGAGACCTCCCTGCTCGAGTGCGTGGAGAAGCGCACCGGCGAGAACGTTTCCGCCAGCATCATCTGGCTCCACGGCCTGGGCGCCGACGGCCACGACTTCGCGCCCATCGTCGATGAACTCCGCCAGAGCGCCGGTTACGGCGTGCGCTTGATCTTCCCCCACGCCCCGGTCCAGCCGGTCACGGTCAACGGCGGCATGTCCATGCCGGCGTGGTACGACATCCGGGGCCTTGGCGGCGGCGGCATCGATGAGGATACGCCGGGGCTCGAGCGAGCACGACTGCAGATCGAGGCGCTGATGCGCCGGGAGGTGGAACGCGGCACCCCCGCCGAGCGCCTGTTCCTCGCAGGCTTCTCGCAGGGCGCCGCCACCGCCCTCTACACGGCGCTCAACTCGTCAACCCCGCCGGCCGGGGTCATTGCGCTTTCGGGCTGGTTGCCGAGCGCCACGGAGACCGGCCACGACGGGGCACGGGCCCCGGTCTTCATGGCCCACGGGACGCAGGATCCGATCGTTCCCATCGAACTCGGCCGCCAGGCGGCTGCCGAGCTGGAGGCCGCAGGCCATCCCGTGGAGTGGCACGATTTCCCTATGGAGCACGCGGTCTGCATGCCCGAGATCCAGCGCCTGGACACCTGGCTATCGAACCGGCTCGGGCGGTCGTAGCCGGCCCGCGCGGCCTTCAGTCGTCACACTCGAAACCGAAGGCATCCAGTCCCTCTTCCAGGTAGTCGGCCGCCAGCGGCGTAGCGAGGATATAGTCAGCGGTCCGCGGGTTCCACGCCGACTTCGCCTCGCTGCGCGCCTCCGTCCACTCGCTGGCATCGAAATCGCCGCGTCCGATCCACATCAGCGCCACGACCTCGGCCTGCTCCGCCGGCTCCATGTCCTCGAAGGTGGCACGCAGCTCTTGCACGCTCAGGTCATCGGCGTGGTCGGCAAGGACCTGAAGCGCCCAGTCGTCCTCGGGGCCATCCGGCGAGTCGGGGATGACCACCGCCTCCTTAGCCTGGAACTCCCGGCACTTGCGGATGATAAAGCAGACAGTATCCAGACTGACCTCGAACATGACCTTTCCCCTCGCCAGAGGCGGACCTGAGGGTCCACGTTGCCTGGGTCCCCGGCCGAGCGCAAGCGGCGCCCCGAGGGCTACGGGATACCCAGGTCTTTGTGGATCTGCATGCTCAGCCACCACTGCGGGTGCGCACGGCAGTAGTCCAGTGCCGCACGGGTATGCGCATCGCGCTGGGCATCGTCCAAGGGCTGGAGATAGAAGTGGCGGAATGCCAGGTGGGCGTAGCGCTCCGGCTCTGCTCCGGGCTGCGGATAGATCAGCTTGAGTTCGTCACCGGCGGTGACCGCCAGCTCGGTCCCTGCTTTGGGGCTAACGCAAAGCCAGTCCACGCCCGGCGCCAGGGGCAAGGTGCCGTTGGTCTCCACGGCCACCTCAAACCCCCGGGCGTGCAGGGCTGCCAGCAGGTCCGCGTCGAGCTGTAACGCCGGTTCACCGCCGGTGCAAACGACATAGGGCGCACCGCCGTCGGGCCACTGCGCCGCCACCGCCGCGGCCAGCTCCCCGGCGTCACCGAAACGCCCCCCGCCGGGACCGCCGGTACCCACGAACTCGGTATCGCAGAACCTGCAGACGGCCGTCGCTCGATCGGACTCCCGGCCGCTCCACAGGTTGCAGCCGGCAAAACGCACAAAGACAGCCGGCCGGCCGCTTCGCCCTCCTTCGCCCTGCAGGGTATAGAACAGACTGTGGACGGCGTAGCTCACGGCTCAATCCGGCCAGGCGATGGCCCCGACGCCGTCGCGCTCGTAGCAGTCCACGCGGTGGAGTTCCGGCAGCCGCTGGTGCGCGGAGCGCGCCACCCAGGCGGCCAGACTGGCCACGTCCCCGGCCTCGAGACCGGCGATCGCGTCCAGGCGCTGGTGGTCCAGCGCCTGGCGCACAGGCGCGAAGGCCGCCTTGACGTCGCCGTAGTCCAACGTCCAGCCGAGCACGCGGTCCAGCGGGGCAGTGACATGGACCCGCAGCCGATAGCCGTGCCCGTGCAACCGGCCGCGTCGATCTCCGGGCCCCGAAACGCAGGTGGCGGCCTCAAAACGCTGGGCCTTCCAGATGGTGTGCCGCTCGCCGTCGTAGGTGCAGCCAGAGTGCTCCGTCTCATGGACATGCAATCGGGTAAGCCCGGGGCAGCGGGGACGGAGCTGCTCCCAGAGCCAGACGGCAATGAGTTCACTGGTGGGGTTGTCCAGGAAGTCGTTCAGGCAGGCGCGGTCCAGGGCCTCGCCCAGCGGCGCCCACGCCGCCCCCAGCCCCTCAGCATCGGCGCCGGTGGCCTCGAGCACCACCAGGTACCCGTGCCCGTGCATGCGCCCGCACGGGTGGCCTTCGGGGACGTAGGGCAGCCGATGGGCCGCCTCGAACCGGAAGGCCCGCCACGCCCAGTCCACCTCACCGCGGCCGACGCCGCGATCCGGGGCACTGCGCAGCGCCAGCCGCCGCGGGGTCACGCCAGCGGTGCGCAAGCACCGGCCGAGCTCGTCGAGCAGCCGGTCGTCAGCGGGATCCTCGAGGCGCTCGTTGAGGAGCGTGTAGTCAAATGGCGCCGTCACGCGGGCGCACGCATCGGCCAGCGCGTCCGGATCGGCGGCACCACCATCGGGCGCCGCCCGCACACGCAGCCGGAAGGAGTGGCCGTGCCAGCCCCGGCCAACGCGTCGCGCGGCCTCGAAGGGCACCTCGGCGGTGTAGAGCAGGGATTCCATCCTGCTGATGCTATCACGGCCGTGCGGCAATCAGCGGCACCCACTGCTCACTGGCCGAGGCGCCACCGTGCACGCCCACCTGGGCGAAACGGCCCTCACCCACCAGCCGATCCTTGATCACCCAGCCGTCCGCAGGCAACAACACCCAGTCGCCGATCCTCCGGCGCAGCCGGGGGTGCTCGGGCATCGGACCGAACCAACCGGCTGCAAGCAGCTCTTCGGCCCGGGCGACCTGGCAGACGGCCCCCAGGCGCTCCCGACAATAGAGCTGGAAGTCGGTCTCGGTGCCGGGACGCAGGTAGCAGTAAGCCGCCCGCGGCTCGCCGCACAGCGGCAGGGCCAGCATCTCGGCGAGTTCCGGATGGTCCTCGAGGTAGAGGGTCCGCTCGGGGGCGGTGTCGATCAGGCCGTGATCGGCCGTGGCCAGCACCACGGTATCGGTACCCTGGACCCCGTCGAGCAGTCGCTGCCAGGCGATATCGATGGAGCGAAACTGATCGCGCACCGGCGCACTGTCGACCCCGTGCTGATGGCTCAGCGTATCCAGATCCGGCCAGTAGGCGTAGACGAATCGGCGCTGCCGGCCGGGCTCGCGGGCGATCCGCACGAGCACCTCGCGCAGCTCGTCCAGCCCCTGATAACCGTGGCGCCGGGCATAGCGTCCCGTGACCCCGCGGCTGTACGGCGTATCGACCAGCCAAGAGGGCTGGACGACGTGCGTCTCGGCCTCGAAGCGATCCCAGATCGGGTCGCGCTGAAGCAACTCGGCGCTTTCCGGCTCGATACCGGACCACTGCCCCTTGCCCACCCGCGGCCCGAAAGGCAGCCAGGCGGTGACGGCGCCGAGCTCGTGGACGTACATGAACCAGCCTGTGACCCCGTGCCCCCGCGGTGGGCGGCCGGTAATGATACTGGTCAGCGCCGCCGAGGTGGTGGCCGGGAAAACCGAGGTCAGCCCCCGAACCCGGTCTCGGGCCAGTGTGCTGGCCGGCTGTCGGGCCAGGAAGTGGTCGCCGAGGCCGTCGATAATCCAGAGGATCACCGTGCGGGCATCCTCCAGCCCCAGGTCCGGATCGGGGTCGAGGGCTGGATAGTGGCTCGACCCGGCCGCGAATGCGCGACCCAGGGAGGCCATCAGGTTGACCAGCCCGCTGCCCTCGTAGCTCGGCTTATCCATCGCCGGAAACCTCGCTCTCCGCAGGGAAACAGGGCAGTTCGACCCAGAAGACCGACCCGGCCCCGGGCTCGCTGGAGAAGCCTAGCTCTCCGCCCATCTGCTCAACCAGGCGGCGAGTCACCACCAGGCCGATTCCGGTCCCCTCCACCTCCGAGGATTCCAGGCCCAGGCGATTGAAGGGGTAGAAGACCTCGCGCTGGCGCTCCTCAGGGATGCCGACCCCGGTGTCCCGCACCCGGAACCGGATCCGGTTGGCGGCGGACGCTTCGACCTCGAGGTCCACCCGCCCCTGCGGCCGGTTGTACTTCACGGCATTGCTGAGCAGGTTGAACAGCACCTGCCGGATGCGCTGTGGATCGGCCCGGATCGTTGCCGGGGCATCAGCGGCCTGCTGCACCGACAGGTGCACCCCAGCATCGGCGGCCAGGGGACCGAGCAGCTCGACGCACTGATCAACCAGCGACCCCGGCGCCACCCACTCCGGCTGCAGCTGCACCCGACCGGCCTCAACCCGGGAGAGATCGAGGATGTCGTCGATCAGCGACAGCAAGTGCCGACCACCCCCGAGGATCTGCTCGACGTAGCCGGCCTGGCGCTCGGAGAGCGGCTCGCGCGGGTCCTGATCGAGGATCTGGGCGAAACCGAGCACGGCGTTCAGCGGCGTGCGCAGTTCGTGGCTCATGCTTGAGAGGAACTGGCTCTTGGCCCGATTACCCCGCTCGGCCTCCTCGCGGGCCTGCTGCAGTTCGAGGTTGGCGCGGCGCAGCTCGGTGGCCGCCCGCTCGGCGCGCGCCCGCTCTTGATCGAGGCGCTGGTTGGCCCGGCGCAGCTCGAACTCGTCCACCACCATGGCCGCCAGCTCCTGCAGGGTCTCCAGCTCGGCGCCGGAGAGGGTCCGCGGCCGGCGATCCCCGAGGCATAGGGTGCCGATCCGCGCGCCGCCATCGACGACCAGCGGCACCCCGGCGTAAAAGCGCAGGTGCGGGGGCCCGGTAACCAGCGGATGGTCCGCGTAGTACGGATCCCGGTGGCTGTCAGTGACCACCAGCGGATCCCCGGTCTCGATCACGCAGTTGCAGAAGGCGATCTCGCGCGGCGTCTCCGTCAGCTCCAGCCCGCGAGCCGCCTTGAACCATTGCCGCTCGCGCTCGACCAGCGAGATGAAAGCGATGGGCACCTCGAAGACCCTTGCGCACAAGCCCACCAGCCGGTCAAAGGCCACCTCGGGGCCGCTTTCACCGCCTTGGTACCGCGCCAGGGCCTCGAGGCGGTGCGCCTCGTCCGCCGGGATGCGGGATGATGCCATGGTCAGAAGGCCTCGCCTGCCAGCCGCATGCCTGAATCCACTCGGGTCTCAAGGGTACCGCAAGTCATCCAGCCACGCGCGCAGCCCGAGCAGCGCAGCTGCCGCCGGATCGTCGATGCGCCAAACCGGCACCGGCTCGAGGTAGCTACGGAAGCGCCCTTTGGCCAGGAAGCGCTCGAGCAACGGCGAGTCGGCTAGCCGCGAGGCACTCAACCGCGGCAGGAGCCCGCCGGCGAGGAACACACCTGCGCGCGCACCCAGGGTGAGCGCGAGGTTGCCGGCGGTCCCGCCGAGCAGGGCGAGGAAACGGTCGATGGTCTCCCGAGCCGCCGGGTCGGCCTCGCCGTCGGCGGCAGTAATGGCCTCCGGGGCCGCCTCGACCCCGTGGAGCACCCGGTGCAGCCGGCTCAACCCGGGCCCACTGAGCACCGCCTCGGCGGAGACGTGGCCGAGTTCCCCGCGCAAGGCACCGAGCAACGTTGCCTCGGTCTCGTCGGCGGCGGCGAGGGTGACGTGGCCGCCCTCGCCGGCGATCACCCCCCAGCCCCGGACGGCCGGCACCAGCCCGGAGACGCCCAGGCCCGTGCCCGGCCCAAGCACCGCCATCGCCCCACCCGACGCCGGCGTACCGGATCGCAGCACAGTGCAGTGCGCCGCCGGATCCAGTTCGGGCAGAGCGCGGGCCAGCGCCTGGTAGTCGTTAACCAGCTCGGCACGAGCCGCCCCGGTACGGCACGCCAGCTCGCCGACCTCGAGCTGCCAGCCGAGGTTGGTCAGCCGAACCTCCCCCTGAGCCACGGGTCCGGCCACTGCCGCCGCCACCCACCAGTCTTCGTCGGCGTGCCCGGTGCGGTGGCGCTGCAGCGCCTCGCTGGGGCCGGCGAGATCGCGATTGCGGTACTGCGTGACCGGCCCCGGGGGTTCGCCCGGAACCGCCTCCGCCACGCGGGTATGCGTACCGCCGATGTCGGCCAGCAGGTAACGGGTCACAGCGCCTCCGAACTCCTTGCGCGGTGAGCATCGTGCAGGGCCTGGATGAACTCCGTCCGCCAGCGGTGGATATCCTGCCGGCGCAGGGCCTCGATCATCTGCTGCCAGCGCTCGCGTCGCTCACCCAGCGGCATGGTCAGCGCCTGGTGCATAGCATCGACCATCTGGTCCACATCGTAGGGATTGACCAGCACCGCGCCATCCAACTCCTGCGCCGCGCCCGCATAGCGCGAGAGCACAAGGGCACCCGGATCACCGGGATCCTGAGCGGCGACGAACTCCTTCGCCACCAGGTTCATGCCGTCGCGCATCGGGGTGATCAGCCCGACATCGCTGCGCGCCAGAAAGCCAAGGATGTTCGAGCGGTGGAAGCCGCGGTTGAGGTAGCGCAGCGGCACCCAGTCGTACTCCGCGAAACGACCATTGATGTGGCCGGCCAGGTACTCCAGGTGCTGGCGGATCTCCTCGTACTCGGGCACATCCCCGCGTGAGACGGGGGCGATCTGCAGGAAGACCACATCCCCGCGCTGCTCGCTGTGCTGCTCGAGCAGGGCCTCGTAGGCCTCGAACCGGTTGCGCAGGCCCTTGCTGTAGTCGAGCCGGTCGACCCCGATCATCAGCCGCCGATCGCGCAGACTCTGCTGCAGCCGCCGCCCCTGCTGGGAGTTGTAACCCCGCTGGGCCTCGCGGGCTACCTGATCGACATCGATGCTGATGGGGAAGACCTCGGCCCGGGGGCGCGGGAGCTGCGGGCGGTAATGCGCCAGGCAGTCGAAGAAGTTGTCCCGGTCGATGGCTGTCTGGAACCCCACCAGGTCGTAGCGGCACAGGGACTCAAGCAGACGCTCGTGGCCCGGTAGAGCGCGGTAGACATCCCAGGGCGGGAAGGGGGTGTGCAGGAAGAAGCCGATGGGCGCCTCGACGCCCTGTTCGCGCAGCAACTGCCCGAGCGGGATGAAGTGGTAGTCATGGACCCAGATAACCTCGTCGCCCTCAAGCAGCGGCGGTAGGTGCTCGGCGAACAGCCGGTTCACCTCCCAGTAGCCCTCGACGCGCTCCCGGCGGCAGTGCACGAAGGACATGCGGTAGTGGAACAGCGGCCACAGCACCTGGTTGGCGTACCCCAGGTAGTACCGGTTGTATTCACTGCGACTCAGACGCAGGGTGGCGTAACGCACCCCGTTGGCGGTCTGCACGCGCGGCTGGCGCAACCCGTCGATGCGCTCGTCGACGCCGCCGTCCCAGCCGAACCAGATCCCGCCAGACTCCTCCAGCGCCGAGCGCAGGCCGACAGCGAGCCCACCCTGGGCCGCCTGCAGCTGGCTGGGCAGGGCCACACGGTTGGAAACGGTCACCAGTCGACTCACAGCGGTTCCTCCCAAGTACGACTCAGGCGCATGGCCGAGTTAATGAGTCCGACCATGCTGTAGGTCTGCGGGAAGTTGCCCCAGAGTTCTCCAGTGTACGGGTCGATATCCTCCGAGAGCAGACCGACGTGATTGCGGCACTCGAGCAGGCGCTCGAACAGCGCGCGGGCCTCCGCGTCACGCCCGACCGCGGCCAGGGCATCGATATACCAGAAGGTGCAGGTGGTGAAGGCCGTGTGCGGCTTGCCGAAGTCGTCCTCGTGGACGTAGCGGAACAGGAAGTCGCCGTGGCGCAGCTCCTGCTCCACGGCGCGCACGGTTCCGGCCAGACGCGGGTCGCCCGCGCGCAGGAAACCCCATTCGTAGAGCAGCATCAGACTGGCGTCGAGATCCTGGCCGCCGAAGCTGGCCATGTAGCTGTTGCGCTGCTCGTTCCAGGCCTCGGTGCGGATGGTGGCTGCCATCTCGTCGGCGCGGCGGCGCCAGTAGTCGGCCCGCTCCATCAGCCCCAGTTTAGCGGCGATAGCGCGCAGGTTGCGGGCAGCCGCCCAGCAGATTGCCGCCGAGAAAGTGTGCACCTTCTCAAAACCGCGGAACTCCCAGGGGCCGGCATCCGGCTCGCGGTAGACGGCCACGGCCTGCTCGCCGAGCTGCTCGAGGCGACGGAACAGCGCTTCATCGCCGCGGCGGCGCAGGCGCTCATCGAAGAACAGGTGCGCCGTGGCCAGGATCACCGAGCCGTAGACGTCGTTCTGCTGCTGCTCGTAGGCCTGGTTGCCGATGCGGACCGGGCCCATCTCCCGGTATCCGGGCAACCCGTAGGCGATGGTCTCGAAGAGATCATCGCGGCCGTTGATGCGATACACCGGGCGCAGGGAGCGACCCTCGATACCGGCGGTGGTGTTGATGATGAAGCGCACGTAGTGCTCCATCGTCTTGGTCGCCCCCAGCCGGTTGAGGGCGTTGATCACGAAGTACGCGTCACGCAGCCAGCAGTACCGGTAGTCCCAGTTGCGACCGGTATCCGGCGCCTCGGGGACCGAGGTGGTCACCGCGGCGATCACCGCACCGGTGTCCTCGTAGGTGTTGAGCTTAAGCGTGATCGCGGCGCGGATCACCGCCTCCTGCCACTCGAAGGGGATGGCCAGGTTGCGCACCCACTCCTGCCAATAGATGCAGGTGTGCTCATAGAACTGGTAGCCCGTCTCATGGGGCGACTGGGGCAGCGTCTCGTCGGGACCGAACACGAGCGTCAGGTCGTCCTCGAGGATGAACGGGGTCTCATCCTGGATCGCGGTCAGCGAGGCGTCGGTGGTCAGGCGCAGGACTTGGCCCGGGCCGACGTAGCGCACGTGATTGCTGCCCTGGGTGACGCTGGGCAACGCCCGACCATGATCGAACACCGGCCGCACCACCAGCCGAATCAGGGGCGAACCGGCCACCCGGCGCACCTGGCGGATCAACTCCACCGGGCGGAAGGTTCGTCCGAACTGCTCGAAGCGCGGGGCGAAGTCGGTCACCTCCACCACCCCGCCCTGATGATCGTAGAGCCGCGTCACCACGATGGCGGTGTTCCGCTCGTACCACTGCTCGGTGCGCGCCAACCCCTCGAGTTCGATGGCGAACCGCCCCGCCCCGGCGCCGGCGGCCGGATCGCCGAGCAGGGAGCAGAACACCGGATCGCCGTCGAAGCGGGGCATACAGGCCCAGGTGATCTCGGCCTGGCGGTTGACCAGCGCGGCAAAGGCGCAGTTGCCAATCAGGGCTTGCTCCAGCGTGCTCACGGGACCTCCTCGTCACTCGGATCCACACCTTTCGGAGGATACCCTACTCGCCCCGGGCCGGGTTCGCCTCCCGGGCCACCGCCTCGCCACGCTCGTTGACGCTCAGCACGCACAGCCCCTGGGGCGGGACATCGAGGGCATTGTTGAACTTGGTGGTCATGTTGTGGAAGGCCACCAGCCCGGTGAGTTCGATCAGGGCCTCATCATCCAGATGGCGCTTCACCGCCCCGACCACGTCGGCGCTGACCGGGGTGTCGCTGCGCGTGACCGCCTCGACGTAGCCGAGCACCACCCGCTCCCGGCTGGTGAAACCCTCCCCCTCGGCCCAATCGGCGACCGCACGGATCTTCTCCCAGGGCACACCCTGTCGTTGGAGGCTGTGGGCGCTCTGATCAACCGTGAAAGGGCATTCGTTGAGCTGCCCCACGCGCAGCCCCACCAACCCGCGCAGACCGGGCTCGAGGTCGGCGCGCCGGCGCTCGAACGCCGCCCCGAGGAGCATCAGCGGCGCCAGCAACCGGGGCCGGCGCGCCCACAGGCGGATCGGTTCGGACACCGAGCCGGCGCGCCGCCGCTGCCACCAGAACCAAGGGCGCAGGTACCAGGGGTAAGCGCTCAGGGGCATGGGATCTACGTACATGGGTGTCCTCTTTCCGGGGATTGCGGGTGCTGCCGGAGGCTATCGGCGCCGCCACTCGCAGCGTCCGGCACAGGCGCCGCGCCGAGCCAGCGCAGGTGGCTACCACAGCCGGCCACGCAGTCGCTAGCGCCGAAGCCCGACACCACCACGATACCGCCATTGCGGCGGTTGCGCCGACACTCCGGCTCGGCGTGCCGGGTGACCGACACCACGATGACGCGCCGGTCGCCGGTCAGGTAGTCCAGGTGCCAGCGCCGCGGTTTGTCCCGGCGCAGGTGCCGGGCGATCCGGGCATCCATGTTGCGCCGCGCGCTGCCCGTGTAGACCCACCAGCCGGCGGGGAATCCCACCATCCCGAGCCGGCCCACTCTGACCCGCATCGCCTCGGTAAGGAACAGCGTCAGGCAGTAGGTGGTGGCGTCCTGCTGCACCCCGGCTCCCACGGCTAGCGACTCAGCCGGACCTCGCGGATCAGCGCATCGAGCTGCTCCAGCTCGAAAGGCTTGACGATATAGTCGTTGAACCCCTCGTCCAGGGCTCGGCGACGGACCTCGTCGCTGGCATCGGCGCTGACCGCCACCAGCGGTGTCTCGTGCAGCGCCGGATCGGCGCGCAGCTGCCGGGCCAAGGCAAAGCCGTCGGTATCCGGCAGGTGCATGTCGAGCAGGATCAGATCCGGCCGCTTGCGCTTGGCCATCTCCAGCCCGGTGCCTCCGTCGTAGGCCTCGAGCAGCTCCACGCCCCGGCGCTTGGCCACCAAACCGCTGAGCAGCAGCATGTTGACCCGGTTGTCCTCCACCGCCAGCACACGCAGGGGCGGATCATCGGCGCGCTCATCCAGCAACTGCGGGTCGAGGCTCGGCGTGTGGTGCCGATCCCAGCCCTCACCGTCGATGCCGGGCAGGCTCAGCCGGAAGCGGGAGCCCTGATCCGGTGCGCTCTCGACCAAATGCAGATCACCGCCCATCAGGCGGCTGAGCCGCAGCGCCAGCGGTAGCCCGATCCCCACGCCCTCGATGCTTCCCGTCTCGCGCCCGAGCCGGTCGAAGGTCTCGAAGAGCCCCTCGCGGCGCTCCGGATCAATCCCCAGCCCCGTGTCGGCCACGTCGACCCACACCTGCCCGGCCTCGTCGCATCCGTAGCTGAGGACCACCGATCCGCCCTCACGGTTGTACTTGATGGCGTTGGTCAGCAGGTTCAGCACCACCTGCTTGAGCCGCAGCCGGTCCGCCCAGACACACACCCCGCTGGAGCGCCCGGAACCCTCCAGGCGCAGGCTGACGCCGTGGTCGGCGGCCTGATCACGCACGAGGCGCAGACCCTCCTGCAGCAGATCGGAGACGCGCACCGTCTCCGGCGTCAGTGACGCACGGCCGGCCTCGATCCGCGCCAGATCCAGGATGTCGCCGACCAGATCACGCAGGTGCCAGCCGGCACTGAGGATGTGGCGCAAGTATTCGCTGCGGGTGGCGGCATCGAGCTCATCGTCGGCATAGAGCAGCTGCGCGAAGCCGACGATGGCGTTGAGCGGGGTGCGCAGCTCGTGGCTCATCGCCGAGAGGAACTCCGACTTGGCCCGGTCCGTGCGCTCGGCCGCCACCCGCGCCTCGGCGTGCTCGGACTCGCGCGCCTTATAATCCTCGATATCGAGCAGGGCGCCGGCCACCGCGGTCATCCGGCCGGCGGCATCGCGCACCGGCGTCCCGGTCGCGCGCAGCCAGCGCTGCTCCCCGCCGGCAACCCGGGCTTGGAACTCGACATCGTAGGCGGTGCCGTCATCGATGCACCGGCGATAGGCCTCCTGCAACCGCTCGCGATGCTCGAGGGCATAGTGGTCCAGCCCCTCGCGGGCCGGCCGCGGGGCGTCGTCGGTCAAGCCGAAGAGGGCCCGGGCGCGCGGACACAGCTCGATGCACTCGGTCTGCAGGTCGATACGCCATACGCCCAAGCCCACCGACTCGGCGGCCAGGGTAAGTAAGTCGTCCGGGTCGGACTCGGCATTCAATCTGGGCAAACGTCCACCCTCAGCAGTGCAGGAACCAGCGGCCCACGGCCCTGCGGGGACCGATTCCCCACGGGATCACTGTAGCCCCGGAGCAGCGGTTGGCCCAACCCCGACCGCGCCCACAGGGAAGTGACTCCACCAACGAAAGACCGTACTCTGGATCATACATTGGTTCAGGCGCGGCCGCGCCGCCGCCGACACAGAGGAGGGCTCCGCGTTGCGAGTCAACGAACCGGTCACGCAGCGCCGTGTTGCCGTCTGGGATGGCGCCAACATCCTGTCGACCACCGACTCCCGCGGACGGATCCGCTACATCAACGAGGACTTTGTCCGCATCAGCGGCTACCAACCGGACGAACTCATCGGGCAACCCCACAACGTGATCCGTCACCCGGACATGCCGCGGGTGGTGTTCGAGCACATGTGGCAGCGCCTGCAGTCCGGGCAACCGTGGATGGGGGTGATCAAGAACCGCTGCAAGAACGGCGATCACTACTGGGTTCACGCCTACGCCACGCCCATCCGAGACGATACGGGCAACATCACCGAGATCCAGTCGGTGCGTCAGCAGATCGGCGACGAGGCGGTGATCGAGCGGGCCGAACGCGCTTACCGGCGCCTGCGCGCCGCGGAGCCGGACAAGGGCCCCCTGCCCGCCGGGCTGATCGAACGGCGGCGCCCGGGCGGTGGCGTCTGGCTGGCCGGCGGTGCGCTGGCCGCACTGCTCGGCGTCGCCCTCGGCGCCCTGCTGCCGGTCGGCACCGGGGGCCAGCTGTCGCTCGGCACCGCCGGCATCGCCGCCCTCGGCGCCGCCGGCCTGCAGGTGCTGAGTCAGCTCCGTGGCGCCCGCGAGCAGGCCCGAGCGCTGCTCGATGACCCGCTCAGCGAGGCGATCTACCTCGGCCGCCGCGACGATCGAGCGTCGATCCATCTGGCGCTGCTGCACCTCGCCTCCGAGACCCAGGCCATCGCCAAGCGCCTGGGGGACGACGCCCGCCGCCTCTCCGCAGAGGCCGCCGAGGCCCGCCAGTCGATGCACGCGGTGCGCGACGAGGCGCAGCAGCAGAGCGACGAAACCCGCAGCGTAGCCACCGCCATGGAACAGATGAGCGCGACGGTCCAGGAGGTGGCCCAGAACGCTTCGGCCACCGCCGATGCCACCGAGCGCGCCGGGAAACAGACCGAGCGGGGCCGGCAGACCGTGGAACAGAGCACCGCCGCGGTGCGCTCCCTGGTCCGCGACATCGAGAACGCCGCGGCCACCATCGAACGGGTCAACGGCGAGGCGGAGCGCATCGGCAAGGCGGCCACCCTCATCGGCAAGATCACCAAGCAGACCCACCTGCTCGCCCTGAATGCGTCGGTGGAATCCGCCCGCGCCGGCGAGGCGGGGCGCAGCTTTACCGTCGTCGCCGAGGAGGTGCGCAAGCTCGCCGGGCAGACGGCGGAATCGACCCGCGAGATCGATGGCATCATCGAGTCGCTGCAGAGCGGCTCGGCCGAGGCCGTCGAGGCCATGCGTGAGAGCCGCAGTCGCGCCGAGCAGACCCTGGCGCACGCCGACGAGTCCAGCAGCTCGCTGCAGGAGATCCAGGCGGCCGTCGACGAGATCCGCGACATGGCCGGCCAGATCGCCACCGCCACCGAACAGCAGGGGGCCACCTCGCAGGAGATCGCGCGCAGCGTCTCGAGCATCGAGGGGGTGGCCGAGCGGGTCACCGGCGAATCGCTGCGAACCGACGAACGGCTGCAGGCGGTCACCGAGCGCATCGCCGGCATCGAGGCTCTGACCGGCCGGTTCGTGCGTCGCCGCTGAACCGGCCCACGGGGCCGCGCAGGCACCGCGCCGCCGAACCGCCAACCGCACGCCGCATGCGTGCGCGCGAGTGCTCGTTCAGGTAGTGTATAACCCCTGCGCGACACCCTGATCCGTGCCGGGCGCAGCACCACCAACCCCTGGATCGCGATGCCTCACAGCCCGCAACGTGCCAACGTGCCGGGTACCCCACCGAGCGGGGACGCCGGCCACCGTCGAGGGAGCCCCTGCGACCCCGCGGAGCAGGCCATCGAGGACCTGCTCGTGCAGGTGCGGCAGTGGCGGTTCGAGAGCCCGGGCCTGGTGCGAGCCAGCGTGCCCGTACCGGAGGTCGACCCGCTCGCTTGGCTGGAGGCCAACCCGCTGGCGCCGCGCTGCTACTGGCAGGACCGCTCCGGTCAGATCCGCCTGGCCGGCATCGGCGCCGCTTGGCGGTACACGGCCGACACCCCGGACGACCACCCCGCGCTGCTGCGCCACGCCCAGAGCCTGGCGCGCCACCCCGGGGTCCACCTGCTCTGCGCCTTCTCCTTCGATGGCCGCTCTGGTGCCGGCGAGTGGCAGGGTTTCCCGGCCAGCCTGGCCCTACTCCCCGCAGTGGAACTGCAAGGCAACCGCGCCGGGCAGCAGCTGAGTGTCAACCTGTACGCCGAAAGTGCTGCGGAACTCCGGCAACGCCGGAGCGAGCTGACCGGGCTCCTTGAGGATCTGCGCCCGGCAGCCGTGAGCGAACACCGGCCGGCACGGGTCACCGACCGCACGGAGGACCTGGATTTCGCCGAGTGCAGCAGCCGCATCGAGGCGATCCTCCGAGACATCCGGGTCGGCCACGTGCACAAGGCGGTGCTGGCCCGGCAGGTAGCCCTCCGGCTCGACCGCCCGCTGGCCGCCTTCACCACGCTGCGCCGCTGGTCGGCGATCACCGACGGCAGCTACTGCTTCGCCATCGAGCACGCCGGACGGATCTTCATGGGCTGCTCGCCGGAGCGGCTGTTCTACCGCAGCGGGCGTTCGGTCCAGACCGAATCCCTGGCCGGCACTGTGCGCCGCGGTGAGACCGCGGCGGAGGACGCCGCCCTGGAGGCGTCCTTGCGGGAGGACTCTAAGCTGGTCCGCGAACACGCCTGGGTCACCCGCTACATCCGCGGGGAACTCGAGCCTTGGGCGATCCGCATCGACGCCCCCGAGCAGGCCGGAGTGCTCAAACTCGACCGCATCCAGCACCGCCGGCTGCCCATCGAGGCGACCCTGCGCCCGGGGGTCGGCGACCACCAACTGCTCGATGCCCTCCACCCGACACCGGCGGTCTGCGGCTTCCCGCGCCGCCGGGCCCAGGACCTGATCAGCCGCCAGGAGGGTTTCCGCCGCGGCTGGTACAGCGGGGTCATCGGCCTGCTTTCCGGCGATGCCTCGGAGCTGGCCGTGGCTATCCGCTCGGCGCTGGTCGCCGGCGACCGGGCCTGGTGCTACTCCGGCGTCGGCATCGTCCAGGGCTCCGAGCCCGAGGCCGAGTGGCAGGAGCTGGAGGCCAAGATCGAGTCCTTCCTCTCCGCCGTGCAGGGCTAGTCCGGGGGACAGCGTGCGCACCGAGGACCTCAACGCCACCTGGGCCGGCAGCCTTATCGACCGTCTGCACGGCCACGGCGTGGTGGACTTCTGCATCGCCCCCGGCAGCCGCAGTGCCCCTCTGGCACTGGCCGCCGCCCGACGAACCGAGGCCGCCTGCGGGCTGCGCGTGCACACCCACTTCGACGAACGCGGCCTGGCCTTCTACGCATTGGGGCTGATTCGCGCCAGCCAGCGCCCGGTAGCGGTGATCACCACCTCGGGCACAGCAGTGCCGAACCTCCACCCCGCGGTCGCGGAGGCCCGGCAGAGCCGGCTACCCCTGGTGGTGATCAGCGCCGATCGACCGCCCGAACTACACGACTGCGGCGCCAACCAGGCCATGCCCCAGGAGGGCCTCTTCGCCCCGCTGGTACGGGCCACCCTGGCACTGCCGACACCCGAGACGGCGCTGTGCGGCCGCTGGCTGAACCGGCGTCTGGACGCCACCCTGACCGCCGCCACCGACCCCGGCGGCAGCGGGCCCATCCATATCAACATGCCGCTGCGCGAACCCCTCTACGGGGGCGCCGAACAACCCGCGGCGCCCCCGCCCCTGCCACCCGGCCACCAGGGGCAAGTAGCGGCGCCGCCGCTTAAGGAGGCGGACCCACCGCAGCTGTTCGTCGCCGGTGAGCTGCGCAGCGACGAGGCCGAAGCGGTGCTGGAGACCGCCGCCGCCGGCAACATCCCCGTCCTCGCCGACCCCGGCAGCCAGCTGCGCTTGCGCGCCCACCCGTGCGTGGTCGGCGGGGCGGAGCTATTGCTTGCCACGGCCGCCGGGCGCGAGGCCCTGGGCCACGCCCGCCAGGTCGTCCAGTTCGGTGGCCGGCTCACCGGCCGCCGGCTGCCCGCCTGGCTCGCCGACCACGCACCGCAGCGCTGGCTGGTCACCCGTGGCGATGAGGATCTCGACCCCGACTGGCACGCGACCACGGTTCAGGCGGATATCGCCGCCGCATGCCGCACCCTTCGCCCCGACGCGCCACAGCCGCCACTACCCGGCCTTGCCGAGGCCCGCGCCCGGGTGGCCGAGGCGTGCCGCACGGCGCTGGCCAACGCCCCGTTCGCGGAGCCGGCCGCCGCCGAGCGAATCAGCCAGGTGCTGCCACCAGGCATGGCGCTGTTCCCCGGCAACAGCCTACCGATCCGGGTCTTCGATCTCTTTGCCGCACCCGCCCACGGCAACCCCTGCGTCACGCAACGCGGCGTCAGCGGCATCGATGGGCTGATCGCCACCGCCGCCGGTTTCGCCCACCACCACCGGGACGGCGTCACGCTGGTGGTCGGCGACCTATCGGCCCTGCACGACCTCAACAGCCTGGCCCTGCTCGGCGAGGCCCGACATACCTGCGTGGTGGTGGTGCTCAACAACGATGGCGGCGGCATCTTCGATCTGCTGCCGGCCCGCGAAGAGACCGGCGAGGCCCATCGCCGCCTGTTCCGCATGCCCCACGGCTACGGGTTCGCCCGTGCGGCCGAGCAGTTCCGGCTGCCCTACTGGCACTGCGGCGACGGCGACAGCCTCCAGGCGGCTCACCGCGAGGCGCGATCCAGGCCCGGCGGCAGCGTCATCGAAGTGGTGTGCCCGCCCGGCGCCGGCAGCGGGCAGATAGCGGCCCTGTTCCGCGCCCTCGAGGCGTTGTGACCGATGGCGGATGCAGGACCCACCGCCCACACCCCCGATGTCGTCTGCCTGCACGGCTTCCTGGGCGATCCCGACGAGTGGCGGCCGGTGGCCGAGGCGCTGGCGCCGGGGTTGCGCTGCCGAACCCCGCCCCTGCCTGGACACGACGGCGCACCGCCGCCGGGGCAAACCTTTGATGCGCTGGCCGACGCCCTCTGGGCGCGCCTGGCCCCCGAACTGCCGCCGCGCTTCGCCCTGGTTGGCTACTCCCTCGGCGGTCGCCTGGCCCTCGCGCTTGCCGACCGGCATCCCCAGCGAATCAGCGCGCTGATCCTAGAGGGCGCCCACCCGGGGCTGCAGGATGCCTCGGCAAGGGCGCAGCGGCGTCGCCACGATGATGCCTGGGCCCGACGTCTGAGCACCGGCTCATGGCTGGAGAACCTGGACGCCTGGTACCGCCAACCGGTCTTCGCCGACCTGAGCGAGCCGCGTCGCCGGGCCCTGATACAGCGCCGGGCCGGACACGACCCCCAACACCTGGCCGCGACCCTGCGCGCCGCCAGCGTGGCCGGACAGCCGGATCTGCGCCCGGCGCTGCGCCGCCTCGCAGCCCCCTGCGCCTACATCGCCGGCGCGCGGGATCAGAAGTTCTCGGCCATCGCCGACGACCTGGCCACCCAGACCCCGGGGCTTACGGTTGTCAAAATCGATGGCGTCGGGCATAACTGCCACGCCGAGGCCCCCGAGGCGGTGGCCGCAGTCATCCAACGCATCTGCACCGGTGAGCACCCCTGATATGAGCGAAGAGCACCCGAACTCCATCGAAACGGCGCTGGACTGGACCGACTGCTCCAGCGGCTACACGGACGTCCTCTATCACAAGGCCGACGGGATCGCGAAGATCACCATCAACCGCCCCGAGGTGCGCAACGCCTTCCGGCCGCGCACCGTCCTTGAGATGCAGCAGGCCCTCGCCGATGCCCGCTTCGACCAGGAGATCGGCGTGGTCATCCTGACCGGCTACGGCGACCTGGCCTTCTGCTCGGGCGGTGATCAGCGGGTGCGCGGCGACTCCGGCTACCAGGACGAGCAGGGCACCCACCACCTGAACGTCCTCGACCTGCAGCGCGACATCCGCTCCTGTCCGAAGCCGGTGATCGCCATGGTGGCCGGCTACGCCATCGGCGGCGGCCACGTGCTGCACCTGATCTGCGACCTGACGGTGGCCGCCGACAACGCGCGCTTCGGCCAGACCGGACCGCGGGTGGGCTCCTTCGACGGCGGCTTCGGAGCCAGCTACATGGCCAGCGTCGTCGGCCAGAAGAAGGCCCGGGAGATCTGGTTCCTGTGCCGGCAGTACGACGCCGAGGAGGCGCGGGCCATGGACCTGGTCAACAAGGTGGTGCCGCTCAGCGAGCTCGAGCGCGAGACCGTGGCCTGGTGCCAGCGCATCCTCGAGCACTCGCCCATCGCCCTGCGCGCACTCAAGTCCGCATTCAACGCCGGCGTCGACGGGCAGGCCGGCATCCAGGAGCTGGCCGGCAACGCCACCATGCTCTTCTACATGACCGAAGAGGGGCAGGAGGGCCGTAACGCCTACCTGGAGAAACGCAAGCCGAACTTCCGGCGCTTCAAGCACAACCCCTAACCGTGTCCACGCAGCTGCGCTCGGTGGAGGTTCGCCGCTACCGGGTGGCGCTTCTGCCCGGCACGGCCCCGGTTGCGGAGCGCCACGGCGCCCTGCTGTTCTGGGAGAGCGAGGAAGGATGCCGGGCCATCTCGGAGATCGCCCCGTTGCCCGGGTTCAGCACCGAGGGCCTGGACGAATGCATCGACGCCTGCCGGCACTTCTTCGCCGCCGGTGCCGAAAGGGCCGCCGGCGAGCTGCAGCAGGCCACCTCCGGCACCGGCGTCCCCGAGGCGCTGCGGGCGCTCCCACCGGCCGCGCGCTTCGGCCTGGAGGCCGGCTGGCTGCAGTGGGTCCACCCTCCCGGAGAGACGCCGCAGGTGACCAGCTGCCGCCTGATCGGCCACGAGCAACGCCGCATCGACGCACCGGTCGGCCCCTGCGTTAAGGTGAAGGTGGGCCGGGCCAGCGTGGCGGAGGACGCACGCCGCTTGGCGTACATCCTTGACCGGCTGCCCGCTACCACGCAGCTGCGACTGGACGCCAACCGCAGCTGGACCCCCGAGGAGGCGGCACGCCTCTGCGCCGGGCTGCCCGCGGAGCGCGTGGCCTTCATCGAGGAGCCGCTGCGCCCGGGTGCCTCGTACGCCGGATGGTCGTCACGGACAGCCATCCCCTTCGCCTGGGATGAGACCCTCCGCGAGCATCCGGACGCCGACCTCACCACCGCCGGGCTCGGTGCAGTGGTCCTCAAGCCGATGCTGACCGGGTTGACCCGCACCCGCGCGTGGATCGACGCCGCCACCAGCGCCGGTGTGCAGGTGGTGCTCAGCGCTGCCTTCGAAAGCAACATCACCCTGGACCTCTACACCCGGTTGGCCGCGAGGTGGGGGCTGCAGGCCACTCCGGGACTGGATACCTTCGGCGCCTGGCCCGAGGCCCTGCTCGAGCCCCTGCGCAGCCAGCCCGGGCACACAACCAAGCCGGTACGCCGGCGTGAGCAGCTCACTGCGGAGGCCCCGCTGCTGTGACCATGCCCGCCCGGTTCCCGTGCCGACTGACGCGGGCCAGCCACCGCTGGCCGCAGCACCCGGCGCTCATCGAACCGGGGTTCTGCTACACCTTCGCAGCCCTCCACGAGGCGGTCAGCCGGCGCGCCCGGGCCCTGCAGGAGCAGGGCCTCGGCGCCGGGACATGGACCTCCCTTCGCATCACCACCGACACCGCCGGGGTCATCGACTGGCTGGCCGTGTTGCGGGCCGGCGGGCGTGTCCTGCCGGTCTCGGAGCGCATGCCGGAGGCCGCCCTGCAGGGGCTGCTGGCCGGGCACGGCATCTCCGGTCTGATCCCAGCCCCCGGCGCCGAACTCCGACACACCGGCGAAGGCCCGCCCGGCACACCCGCTGCGGATCTGCAGTGGCGCTTCAAGGCCGACGCCCCCTGCGCCGGGGTGGCCACCTCCGGCTCGACCGGGACGCCGCGCATCGCGGCACACAGTTACGCCAACTACGTCCGCAGCGCCCAGGGCGCCCTGGCATACCTGCCGCTGCGCAGCCCGGATCGCTACCTGCTCTCCCTACCCCTGTTCCATGTGGGCGGGCTGGGGATCATCTTCCGCTGCCTGGAGGCCGGGGTACCCATGGTCGTTGGTGGTCGCAGCGAGGACGCGGCCTTCCTGAGCACCCACCGCATCAGCCATGTCTCCATGGTGGAGACCCAGCTGCGCCGCCTGCTGCATGCGGCCGACACCCCCCTGCCCTTCCTGCGCTGCGTGCTGCTCGGCGGCGGGCCGGTAGCGGCCGATCTGCTGGAGCAGGCGCAGGCGCGGGGGGTTCCGTGCTACATGAGCTACGGCCTGACCGAGATGACCGCTCAGGTGGCCACTTGGCCTGCGCTGCGCGGTGGCGGACGGGTCCTGCCCTTCCGCGAGCTGCGCATCGACGAGGGTGAGATCCGCGTGCGCGGCGAGACGCTCTGCCCGGGGTACCTTGACGGCGGCAGCGTGGCGCCGCTGACCGACGGGGACGGCTGGTTCTCAACCGGCGACCTGGGGTACTGGCATGCGGGGCGCCTGGTGATCACGGGACGCCGCGACAACCAGTTCATCAGCGGCGGCGAAAACATCCAGCCTGAGACCATCGAGGCGGCTCTCCGCGAGCACCCGGTGGTCCGCGAGGCGGTGGTGGTCCCACGCAGCGATCGCGAGTTCGGCCAGCGCCCAGTGGCGTTCGTGCAGACGAACGGCGACGAGCTCCCCGTGAGCGCATTGCGCGAGTGGCTGCGAGCCCGACTGAGCCCGCACATGACCCCGGTTGCCTGGCACCCGCTGCCCGAGACGCGGGGACTCAAGATCCGCCGGGCCGAACTCATTGAGCGGGCCGAGCAGCTGCGCAACGAGACCGGCTGAGCGCCGGGCCCGCCGGCATCGTCGACGGGACAATAGGCGGGGAGGCGCGGATTGCCCTAGACTGGGGCCGGAGGCCCCCGGACGGGGGTCGCAGCCAGTGGAAGGAGATGCCCATGTCCCTCGGCTACTGGATGGTCCTCGTCGCCGCCATCCTGCCCATGGCCTTCGCCGGCGCCGCCAAGTTTGGTGGCGGGCAGTTCGACAACACCCGCCCCCGGGAGTGGCTCGACCGCCAGGAAGGGTGGCCAAAGCGCGCCCACTGGGCCCAGCAGAACGGCTACGAGGCCTTCCCGCCCTTTGCGGCGGCGGTCATCATCGCCCACCAAGTCGGCGCGGCGCAGGGCGTGATCGACACCTTGGCGGTGCTCTTCGTCCTGCTGCGAATTGCCTACGGGCTGTTCTACATCGGCGATTACGCGAGCCTGCGCAGCCTGGCCTGGATGGCCGCTTTGGCCTGCGTCATCGGCCTGTTCCTCGCCGCCGCGGCGGCCTGATCGGCCGCCCGACCCGTTTTCCACAGGACCCGGCGGCGGCACCGCTGCCGCCGGATCACGCATCGATGGAGAGAGCGACTCTCAAGGGAGGCAAGACCATGGCAGGACGAGTTCGCGGCAGCAGAAGAACCGCATCCCTGATCGCCTTCGCTACCGCGGCGCTGCTCGGCAGCGGGCTGGCAGCGGCTCAGGCCGATCGCGGCGCCGGCATGGGACAAGGTTTCGGGCCTGGAGGCCCGGGTGCCGGAGCGATGCAGCAACCCGGCATGGGAATGGGCATGGGCTCCGGCCTGGGCTACGGCCCGTGCTGGGACTGGATGCGCGGCGGTTTTGAGGGCGGCTTCGGTGATCCACGGACGCCCCTCTGGGAGCTGGAGCTTGAGGGCGACAAGCTCGCCGAGATGCGCAAGCTCCGCCGCGCCTACCGGGAGTTCGAGGCCCACGTAGGGGTCGAACTGGCCGAAATGCGCGACGATATGGCCGAGCTGATGGCGGTCGAGCAGCCGGACCCCGACGCCATCGAAGAGCTCCATGGCCGCATGTCCGAGCTGCAGGGCGAGCTGTTGGCCGAGCGCGTGCGCATGCGCAACGAGATGATCGGACTGCTCGACGCCGAGCAGCGCGAACGCTTCCGTGAGGAGTTCGGCCCGCGGCGCTGACCGCCACGAGGTCGCTGCAGGCCGCCCCGGATCGGGCACGCCCGATCCGGGGCGGGGCCGTGCGGGTCAGCCGATGCGCTCGTCGGCGCGATCGCTGAGCAGCACGGCGATCCAGCGGGTCTCGGGCTGCGCCTCAAGGGCCAGCTTGGCGATCATGGTCAGCGGGATCGACAGCAGCATCCCTACCGGCCCGAACACCCAGCCCCAGACCATCAACGAGATCAACACCACCAGTGGCGACAGCCCCAGAGTCCGCCCCATCAATCGCGGCTCGGTGATGGAACCGATGGCCACATTCACCGCCACGTAAAGGACGACGGTGAGCACCGCATCGAGCAGCCCTCCCCCGAGCAGGGCCACCACCACCGCAGGGGCGGCAGCAATGATCGACCCGACCGTGGGGATAAAGTTCAGCAATCCGGCGAGGATGCCCCAGAGGATCGGGAAATCCACCCCAATCAGCCAGAGCCCGGTGCCGATGATCACGCCGGTCAGCGTGCTGGTCGCGCTCTTGATGAAGATGTAGCGATCAACGGCGTGGAGGAACCGGCGAGTGCGCACCCGCGCCCGACGACTGGCCGGGAAGGCCACCGAGAGCTTGCCGGGCAGCGTGCTCTCCTCGAGCAGCAGGAACATGAAGGCGAGCAGCACCAGGAAGGTGGCCGCCGTAAACTGGCCGATGCCGCTGGCGATGGTCGCCGCCGCATCGGTCAGCGTACCCACTGCCGGCAGCGGCACCTCCTCGGGGAGGGCCTCCGGCGGCACACCCATGGCGACGACGTAATCGCGCACCTGACCGAAGACCACGGTGAGCTGCTCCTGATACTGCGGCGCTTGCGCAGCCATGGTCTCCACCGCGCCGCGCAGGGCGAGGAAGAGCAGGAAGAAGACCAGCCCCACCCCCAGGAAGAGGATCATCACCGCCACCGCTGCCGGCACGCCGCGGCGCTGCATCCAGTTCAGCGGGGTCGCCGAGGCGATGGCCAGGAACGCGGCCAGCAGCAGCGGATTGACGATGCCGGAGACCGCCTGGAGCCCGGCCAGGATGATCACGAGCGCAGCCCCGCCCACCAGCCAGTGCCAAGAGGAGGGTCCTTTCTGGTTGAGTACGGTCACGTCGGTTTCCCTAACGCTTGAGCGACTCCGGAAACGCCCGGGTGCAGCAGAGCCGCGACCGGGCGAACGGGGGATCAGGGTAACAGGGCGCGACGCGCCGCTCAGTCCCGCAGAGGATCGTCAGACCCCGGCAGCGGGCCATCCGCCGGGTGCCGGCTCAGGCGCACCGTGGCCGGTTCCCGGTCGTCCGTCGGCTCCCCGTAGACCAGGGCCATCTCCTCGTGCGTGACCACCGAGGCCACCGGTTCCAGCCCGCCACGGTGGGCCAGGATCGTGCGGTAGGCAAGCACCGCTTGCACGTATCGCCGGGTCTCGTAGTAGGGGATCGACTCGATCCAGACATCCAGAGGGCGTCCATCCCGCTCCAGCCACCCCGCGACACGGCTCGGACCGGCGTTGTAGGCCGCCAGTGCCTTCGGCCGGTTGCCTTCGAAGCGCTCCAATAGCCGCTGCATGTACTCGGCACCGAGGCGCACATTGAGTTCCGGATCGTTCAGCGCCCGGGCATCCGGCAGGGGCTCACCGTTGGAACGGGCCATCTGGCGGGCAGTACCCGGCAGCAGCTGCATCAGCCCGCGGGCCCCCGCCGGCGAGACGGCATCCCGATGGAAACCCGACTCGCGCCGGGCGACCGCCATGAGCAGGCAGGATTCGATGCCGGTCTCCGCGGCCGCCCGCCGGAAGGCATCCCGGTAGGCATGGGGGAAACGCCACTGCAACGCCTCGTGGGCCCCGGCGCGGTTGGCGGCGACCACCGCCAGCTCGTGCCACCCCTGCCGGTAGGCGTGGGCAGCTAGGGCGCGTTGTTCCGCCGCCTCACGGCCTTGCAGCAGGTGGCGCCACTCGTCCCGGGCCAGACGCAGTTCACCGACACCGTGGAGCAGGCGGACCCGCAGGAGGGCGGGATCCGGAGCAGGCGGATCCGGTTCCGGGCGGACCTCGCGCAGCGCATAGGGCCGCCCGACCCGTTCGGCCGCCATGAACCCCCAGAACGAGCGCTCCCCCGCCGCCTCCCGCCAGTGCTCACCTGCCAGCGCCGGGTCTCCCAGCTCGGCCCGCGCCCGACCCAGCCAGTACTGCCAGCGCGCACTGCGTGCGGAGGCCTCGGGCAGACGGGTGTACCAGTAGACCAGGTCGGTCCACTGCTCCTCGATCACCGCCCGGCGCATGCGCTGCTCGAGCAAATCGGTATCGTCCTGCTCGGCCAGCCACCGGTCGACCCAACCGCGGTTCTCAGGGATGCCCCGGATGATCGAGTACCAGGCAACCCGCTCAAACACCTCCCGCCGCTCGCCCGCGGGCAGCTCGGCAAGCCCGTCGCCACTCTGCTCCAGATAACTGCGCGCGGCCGCGGTGTCCACGCGGGCCAGCCGGTAGAGCCCGTCGGCAGTAAGCTGTCGACGCAGCCGCGGCGGCAGACCCTCATCGAGCTCGATGATCCGCGCCGGATTTCGGTCGAGCCGCTGGAGCCACTCGGCGGCGACCAGCCAGCGCTCCCCACCGAGCAGCCCCTCGAGATAGCGCATCAGACCCGCCTGCTCGTTGCGAAAGGCCAGACGCATACGCTCCCAGACAGCCCGGTCGTCGATGACGCCAGCCCCGCGGGCTGCCTCGAATAGCCCGTCGCATGCTGACGGCCGCGAGACCCCGGCGTGCCAGGTGCGCCGGGCAAAGGCGAGGGCCTCTCCCCGGCGCGTTTCCAGATGGGCCTGCCACCAGTGACAGCGCAGAGCCAGGCGGGAGGGTGGCTCGTCGGTCACCCGGCGCACCGCCGCGTCGTCCCCCGCCTCGGCGTAGCGACGCAAGGCGACGCGCTTGAGGACATCGGCCAGCGGGGTACCGGCATAGCGCTGGCGGTAGGCCACCACACGCTGCGGATCGACCTCGGGGAGCGCACTGCGCAGACGGTGGAAGTCGAGGTAGGCGGCCATCGGGTGGGCATCGCCGAGACAGGGCTCAAGCTCGGCCACGCGGGACCAGTCATCGGCGCGCGCCGCCTCCAGGGCCTCGTGGAAGCGCTCGCCGTAGTCGGCGTCCGGGCAGCCCCGCTCCGGCCCGGCGGTCCCCGCAGAAAGGCCGAGCATCAGGAACAGTGCCGCCAGGACGAAGCCGCGATAACCGCCGGAAGGGACCATGCTCTGCCGACTCCGGCGCAGGTGCGCGTGGTTGCCAGGCTCCCGTGAACGCTAGCGCCGCCGCGCGACCGGGTCAACTGCACAGACCGCCGCACGCGGCAAGCGCCGCCACGGCCGTGGTAGCCTTGGCCCGGAACGGAAGACCAGCAAGGGGGATGAGCGTGGGGACAGTCGGCACCATCCTGCAGGGCATCGGTATCGTGGTCGGCGGCCTATTCATACTCGCGGGCCTGGTTCTCGCCATCGGGCCGTTCATGATCCCCACGCAGCCGGCGGACGGGGTCAAGGACGGCCGCGAACTCGGCGGTGACGACAGCCGCTTTGTCTCGATCTCGTTCCCCGGTTACCCCGACGGGCTGCAGCTGCACTACGTCGCCGCTGGCGAAGAGCACGCCGATACCGGGCGGCCGGCCTGGCTTCTCCTGCACGGCTTCTCGTTCAGTACCGTGACCTGGGAACCGCTTCTGCCGAAACTGGGACGCGACCGCTACACCGTGGCCTACGACCAGATCCCCTACGGGCTGAGCGACAAGCCCGACTATCCCGGCGAGGGACCCAACCCCTTCACCCTGGAGGCCGACGTCGACCACCTGTTCAGCCTCATGGATGAACTCGGCCAGGAGGAGGCGGTGTTGGTGGGCAACTCCGCCGGCGGGGTGATCGCTCTGGAGGCGGCACGCCAGGCGCCCGAGCGGGTCGCCGGTCTGGTGCTGATCAACCCAATGGCCGCCCTAGAGCGACCCACGCTACCCCAGTGGCTGGCGCAACTGCCGCAGGCCAAGCGCCTGAGCCTGCTGGGAGGGCGCTGGTTCGGGAAAAGCACCGAACTGCTCGAGCGCTCTTATTACGACGAGGACGCCATCACCCCGGAGCGCGAGGCCCGCATGACCATGCACACCGCCATGGCCGGCTGGGACCGGGCCTGGGGGCAGCTGATGCACCGCTCGCTGACCGACGCCCTGCAAGTGCGCGGCCCCCTGGCAGGCATCGAGACCCCGACGCAGGTCATCATCAGCGTCGAGGACGAAGTCATCCCTGCCGCGGATTCCCACCGCGTGGCTGACGCCCTGCCCAACGCCGAGCGGGTGGAACTGCAGGCGTGCGGCCACCTCCCGCAGGAGGAGTGCCCGGCAAAGGTGGCGGAGGCCATTGAGCGCTGGCGCGAACGGCAGGGTCTCTAGCCCGCAGAGTCCGCACCCAGGAGGAGCAGTATGAGCGCGGAACATCCGCAAGTGGTGGTGATCGGCGCCGGCCTGGCCGGCCTGGCCGCAGCCCGCGATCTGGCCCTGGGTGGTGCCCACGTCCGGTTGCTGGAAGCCTCCAGGGAGGTGGGCGGGCGGGTTCGCACCGACCGCCTGCGCCTCGATGGCGGCTTGGCCGACGATCAGGAGCCGGCCTTCCAGCTGGATCGCGGTTTCCAGGTCTTGTTGACCGCCTACCCGGAGCTGCGCACCCGCGCTGACCTGGGCGCCCTACGCCTGCGCCGCTTCGCCCCCGGGGCCCTGATCCGGACCGAGGGCGGCCTGCACCGCCTCAGCGATCCATTCCGCGCCCCGCAGGCGCTGTTGAAGACCCTGCGGGCGCCGGTGGGCAGCCTGGGCGACAAGGTGCGCATCGCCCGGCTGCGGGCGCGTCTGCGCCGCGGCGATCCCGAGAGCCCCCTGTACGGACCGCAACGCAGCAGTGCCGAGTCGCTCACCGCCGAGGGCTTCTCCGGGCCGATGATCGAGCGTTTCCTGCGGCCGCTGTTCGGCGGCGTGCTGCTCGACCCGCAGCTCCAGACCTCGGCCCGGCTGCTCAACTTCGTCTTTCGCATGTTCGCCGAGGGCGATGCGGCGATCCCCGCCGCTGGCGTGGGCGACCTACCCCGGCAGCTGGCAGACCAGCTGCCCGCGGAGCGGGTGACACTGCGGCTGGGCACCGCCGCCGAGGCCATCGAGGATGGGCCAAGCGTGCGGCTTGCGGACGGTGAACGGCTCAGCCCCGATGCGGTCGTTGTAGCCACCGACGGCCCGGCTTTCACCCGACTGACCGGGCAGCCCACCGCCGCCGGCCGACCGGTAACCTGTCTGCAGTTCGCCGTCCCTGAGCCACCGGTCACCGACCCACTGATCCTGCTTAACGGCGAGGGCGAGGGGCCCGTCCTGCACCTGGCGGTGCCTAGCGTGGTCGCGCCGGAGTATGCCCCAGCCGGCTGGCACCTAGTCAGCGCGACGGTGCTCGGGGACGCGCAGGATCTGGACGACCCCACCCTGCAGTGCGAGGCCGTATCGCAGCTGCGTGACTGGTTCGGGCCGGTGGTCGATCATTGGCGGCCTCTGCGCCTAGAGCGCATCCCGTACGGACAACCGGTCCAGGCACCGCCTGCTCTGACCGAGCCCTATCAGGGCGCGCGGCTCGGCGGGGGCCTCTATGCCTGCGGCGACCACCGGGCCCACGGATCGCAGCACGGCGCACTGCGCTCCGGCGCCCGCGCAGCGGACGCGGTTCTTTCGGATTGCCGCGGGGGCGATTGGCGTTAAGCGATGGGGAAGGTGGCCCGCCCGGCAGGATTCGAACCTGCGACCTTCGGCTCCGGAGGCCGACGCTCTATCCGGCTGAGCTACGGGCGGTAAGGGGGTAGCGTACCGAATTTCGGGCGCTACGCCAAGGGCTCCGAACCACGCGTGCGGGGCAGCAAGGTCGCAAAATTGCACGGCCGGGTGCGGGCATCGAGCTGATCGGCGAGCACTCGATCCCACGCGGTGCAGCACCCGCCGGTGGACCCCGGCAGGGCAAAGATGAGCGTAGCGTTGGCCACACCCGCCACGGCCCGCGACTGCAGGGTGGCGTTGCCGATTTCCTCGAAGGAGCGCTGCCGGAAAAGCTCGCCGAAGCCCGGGATCTCGCGATCAAAAAGCGGCCTGATCGCCTCCGGCGTCACGTCGCGGGCAGTGAGCCCAGTCCCACCGTTGATGAGCACCCCGTCCACCCGATCATCCGCAACCCAGGCCGAGACCTCGGCGCGGATCCGATAGCGATCATCCGGGACGATGGTCCGACCGGCCAGGGCGTGGCCGGCTGACTCAAGCCGCTCCGCCAGCGCGGCCCCGGAGGTATCCTCCGCCAACCCCCGGCTGTCGGAAACGGTGAGCACCGACAGGGCCAGGGGCTTAAACACCTCGCCGGCGTGTCCTGCCACCTCGGCTACTCCTGCTGCTCATCGGGGTGGACGGGCGCCTCACGCTCGGTGGCCGGGGGGATCATCTCCTCCGGATCCCAGATGAAGAACGTCCAGACCAGCATGAGGATCATCAGGGCAACAACCACGTACAGGTAAAAACGCATGGCGGACTCCGCGAAGACCTTACCGGTACGATACCAGCCCACGTATCCTCGGGGACAAGCCTGACGGCGTGGCACGATAGAATGCCAGCCATCGGACACGTTCAACGCAGGACTCGGTTTATGCCCTGGATACTCAAGTGGTTCCTCTACGCCGTGATCGGGCTGTTCGCCCTGCTGGTTGCGACGGCAACGCTGATCAGCGTGATCCTCGACCCCAATGACTACCGGGACGACATCGCGGCTGCCGTTCAGGAAGAGACCGGACGGGAGCTGACCATCGACGGGGACATCCGGCTCTCCTTCTTCCCGTGGCTGGGGGTCGAAGTCGGCCGCGTCACCCTCGCCGACCGGGACGGATTCCACGAGGACCCCTTCCTGGAGGTGGAACGGGTGGACGCGGCGGTGCGTCTCCTGCCCTTGCTCTGGGGCCAGCTCGAGACACGGCTGGTCAGTGTCGAGGCTCCCATCGCCCGGCTCATGATCAACGAGGAGGGCGAAGGCAACTGGGAGGACCTGGTCGCGCGGTTCGCCGAGGAGGAAGAACCGCCGGCGGAACCGACGGACGGGGCACCGCTCGGCGAGCTGCCACCCATCCTCCGGGATGCCGCCTTCGGCGGACTGCAGGTCCGGCGCGGGCAGCTGTTCTGGGAGGACCGCAGCATCGATGACCGCAAGGAGGTGGAACGCTTCGACCTGGACATCGAGGCGCTGCGCCTTGGGCGCCCGGTGGCCGTGCAGTCGAGCTGGGTCGGCCAGGGCGAAGATCTGCCCCGAATCGACGGTCAACTGCGCCTGCAGGCCACCCTGGACGAGGCCCTGGAACAGTTCGACCTGGACGGACTCGAGATGCTCATCGAGGCCCAGGGGGCCGAGGTGCCCGGCCGCCAACAGCGTCTGGGTGTGACCGGCCACGGCAGCATCGGCCTGGGCGAGACGCTGCGGGTGGACTGGCCGGAGCTGGAAGCCACTGCCGCCGGGATCACCCTCCAGGCGGCGGCCGACCTGGAGATGGATGAAGACGGCGCCTTTGGCGGCATCGACTGGCAACTGCCCGCGTTCAATCTGCGCACAGCGCTAAGCCGGCTGGACGTCGGCATGCCCACGCCGGCAGACGCCACGGCGCTGACCCGTGTCGGCGGCACGGGACGGATCGAGCTGGATGGCCAGCAACTGTTGCTGCCCGAATTCGGCTTGGATGTGGATCAATCGCGCATCGAGCTCGACGGCGGGATCGAGAACTGGACCGGCCCGGCCATGACCCTCAATCTGACTGTCGACGAGATCAACCTGGACCGCTACCTGCCCGCCGAGCAACGGCGTGCCGTGGACGAGCCGACGGCGCCGGATACCGGCCTGCCCGATCTCGAGGAGGTCGCTCTCGACCTGCCGCTGGAGCCCCTGCGCACCCTGGCACTCAATGGCGGGCTGGAGATCGGCGCCCTGACCCTCTCCGGGCTGCTGATCGAGGACATCCGCGGAGATCTCAGCGGCAAAGACGGCCGCGTGGGCATTGCCGGCATGGAGGCTCGCCTCTACGAGGGCGAGTATCGCGCCGCCACCTTCCTCGATGCCCGCGGCGACTATCCGTACTTCGAGCTCGACCACCGCCTGGATAACGTGCGGTTCGCACCGCTGCTCGAGGACCTCCTCGAGCGGGACTGGCTCCACGGCCGGGGCCGCTTCGCTCTGCGGGGCGAAGGCGGCGGCGAGAACCTCTACCAGCTGATCGAGGACTTCCGCGGCGATGCCGAGCTGGATGTCAGCGAGGGCGCGGTGCTTGGCCTGAACATCCCGCACATGTTCCGCGAGGGCGTGGCCCGAGTCCGGGCCCAGCCGAGGCCGGAGCCGCCGGAGGACGAGGCACGCACGGATTTCGGATCCTTGACGGCAGGCTTCGAGCTGCGCGACGGCGAGATTCACAACGACAACCTGCGCGCCGAATCGCCGATCCTGCGCGCTCGCGGCGCCGGTCACGCCAACGTGCTCAGCGAGACCATCGACTACCGCGTGCGCCTATCGGTGATCGACAACCTGGAGGACGCCGACGGCCGACCGATTCGCGAGCTCAAGGACATCACCGTACCCATGGAGTTCAGCGGTGACCTGTTCAGCCCACGCATCCGCTTCGACCTCCGCGCTGCGCTGACCGAGCAGGAGATCCGGCGTCTGCGCGAGGCCCAGCAGCGGCTCGAGGAGGCCGAAGAGAAGGTCCGAGAGGGCTTCCGGGAGCGGATTGAACAGGAGCTCGAGGAGCAAACCGACCGCGCCGAGGACCGCATCCGTCAGGAGGCGGAGAGCTTCCTGCGGCGGCTGCGCTGAGCGGATGCGCCGCTGGGCCACCCCAGACCGCTGCCAGGCGCTTCAGGAGCAACTGATCGCGTGGCAGCGGCAGCACGGGCGAAACGACCTGCCCTGGCAGCAGCCGGCCACGCCCTACCGGGTGTGGATCTCCGAGGTCATGCTGCAGCAGACCCGGGTCGAGACCGTCGTACCCTACTTCGAGCGCTTCATGGGGCACTACCCGGACGTAATCGACCTCGCCCACGCCGAACTCGACGATGTCCTCGGGCTCTGGGCCGGGCTGGGCTACTACGCCCGTGCCCGCAACCTGCATGCCGCCGCACAGCGAATTGAGGCCGATTGGAACGGTCACCTGCCCGACGAGCTCGCGGCCCTGCAGACGCTGCCTGGTATCGGCCCCTCCACGGCGGGTGCCATCCGCTCGCTGGGCCACGGCCTACCCGCGCCGATCCTCGACGGCAACGTTAAACGGGTGCTGGCGCGGCTCGCCGGCATCGAGGGCTGGCCCGGGCGCAACCCGGTCGCGCGGGAGCTGTGGGCGCTTTCCGCCGCCCTCATCCCTGAAGACGACTGCCGCCGGTTCAACCAGGGGCTGATGGATCTCGGGGCACTGGTCTGTACGCCGCAGGAACCGGCGTGCCTGCTATGCCCCCTGGCCTCGGCGTGCACGGCCCGGGCGGCGGGCCATCCCGAGGCCTACCCGGCCCCCCGACCGGCGCGCCGGCGCCCCCGGCGCCAACGGCAGCTGCTGTTGATCGAGCACACCGACACCCTGCTGCTGGAACGCCGCCCAGCCACGGGCATCTGGGGCGGGCTATGGTCCCTGCCGGAGTGCCAGCCGGACGAAGACCCGTTGGCGCGGGCACAGGCGTTGGGCGCGCACTGCGAACCGGCCGGAAGGCTACCCGAGCGACACCACGCACTGACCCACTTTGAGCTGATCCTGCAGCCGGTGCGGCTGCGCTGGCACACAGCGGCAACCGCCGTCGGCGAGCCCACCGCCCAACGCCGCTGGTTCCGTCCCGGCCAGGAGACGTTGCCCGGACTGCCGGCACCGATCCGGCGGATCCTCCGCGATGCCGGCTATCCGGTGACCTGAATCCAGGTACGCTGGCAGCAACATGGACCGGGTCGGTACACTAACCGGACGCTTACATCCATCAAGAGGGCAGCATGTCGAGAAAGGTGCACTGCGTGAAGCTCCAGCAGGAGGCCGACGCCCTGGACCGCCCACCGTACCCCGGCGAGCTGGGCCAGCGGATCTTCGAAAACGTAAGCAAGCAGGCCTGGAGCATGTGGGTCCAGCAGCAGACTATGCTCATCAACGAATACCGGCTCACCCCGGCCGACCCCAAGGCCCGCGCCTTTCTCGAGCGCGAGATGGAGAACTTCTTCTTTGGCCAAGGCTCGGCACCACCGCCGGATTTCAGCCCTGATGGCAGCTGAAAACGGCGCCGCCCCTTGACTCGGGGGGCGGTTTCAGCTTGAATACGCAGCCGATGGCCGGGTAGCTCAGTCGGTAGAGCATGGGATTGAAAATCTCAGTGTCGGCGGTTCGATTCCGTCCCCGGCCACCATTTCTCTTTCCCGCGGCGTCCTGCAAAGCCCCAACGCCACCTTAGCCCCCTGTATAGCTGAACCCTGAGGCACAGGCGCTGTCTCTTCAGACCCCGGGTCAGCCAACATCCCGTGCGGATCGTTCCACCCCGGCGGCGAAGAGACCTGCGTCAGGACCGGAGATCGGCTCAACCTGCACCTGCATCACGCTCGGCACGACGGGCGGTCCGAACTGGTGGAAGACCGGGGCATCGGCCGCATCGCGGCCGTGCCCGAGTTGAACCCGCGCACCCTCAAGGGTCTCCCTGGTCGGATCAAAGGTAAACCAGCCACCACCAACATACGCCTCGAACCAAGCGTGAAGGTCCATCGGCTCCAACCCCTGGAGATAACCCGTCACGAGGCGCGCCGGGATACTGAGGCTGCGGCAGAGTGCAATACCCAGATGCGCAAAGTCACGGCAGACCCCCGCACGGCGTTCAAGGAGCTGCTGCGCTGAGATCGGCTCCGGATCCGTTGTCGGCTGGTATGCGACATTGTGATAGATCCACGTCGCGATGGCTGCCACCTGGTCATAGCCGGGTGACTGGCCGGCAACGATATCGCTCGCCTGCGCAAGGAGTCGGTCCGATTCACAATAGCGGCTGGGCAGCAGGTGGATGAGTGTTTCCTGGGGAAGGTCCTGTACGGGCACGAACGGCGCGCCCGGCTGCTGCTCGACGCCAGCCGGCACGCGAACATCAGCGCTCACCGACACCGTAAGCGCTCCCGCAGAAGCGAGCAGGCGCTGGCAGGCATTGCCGTAGAGGTCGCGGTACTCCGTGATGGGCAGGCTTGGCCGCACGGCGTAGCGATCCCGGGCCACCCACTGCCGTCCACTGCTGCGTGCACGCAGCATGAATAGCATGAGGCTCTCGCCCTCCAGCTCGAGTTCCAGATGGCAACTGACTCGTAACCACATGCTTGCTGCGGGGCCTCCTCGGCAGCGCCTTTGAGAGATGCTTGGGAGGCTTCCTGAGCCCGCCCGCATCTGCTGACTGCATGGTTTTGGCGGACAGCGACGGCGGTGCCGATGGATCGACGCGGACCGCCTATCGATAGCGCAGATGATCCCGTGTCAACTGATCCAGCGACGTAATCCCCATCAGCTTCATGTCACGGATGACCTCGTTGTAGAGATTGTCAAGCGCTTTCTCGACCCCCGCCTGGCCACCGGCGGCCAGCGCGTAAAGGTACAGGTGACCGCCGGAACAGGCCGTGGCGCCGGCAGCAAGCGCCTTGAGGATGTGAGTACCGCGCTGGATGCCGCCATCACATATAATGTCGATCTGCCCGCCGACGGCGTCCGCGATTTCCGCGATCTGATCGAAGGGCGCCCGCGAGCCATCGAGCTGCCTTCCCGCATGGTTCGAGACCATGATCGCCGAGGCACCGATATCCACCGCCCGCCGCGCATCCTCCGGGCTCATCACGCCCTTGAGACAGAACGGTCCTCCCCATTGGGCGCACAACTGCTCGGCGTGCCGCCAGGTCAGCCCCTGATCGAGCATGGTCGAGAAGTACTCGCCCACCGAGATGGGGACTTTGCTCCCCTCGCGCACGTGGGTGCTGAGCTGCGGCAGGCTGAAGGGCTCCCTGGTGTAGTAGTTGAATGCCCAGCGCGGGTGCCAAGCGAAGCTAGCCAGGCTGCGCAGCGTCAGTCGCGGCGGTGAAGTGAAACCAGTGCGCAGGTCCCGCTCACGATTCCCCCCGGTGATGGTATCCACGGTCAGCGTCAGAGCCTCGAAACCGGCGGCCTGGCAACGCTCGATCATCGCCCGGTTCAGCTCGCGGTCCTTGTGGAAATAAAACTGGAACATCTTCGGCGTGGAGTAACGCTCGCCGATCTCCTCAATGCTGACCGTACCGAGCGACGAGATACCGAAGAACGTATGGTATTTCTGCGCGGCTGCGGCCACCGCGCGCTCACCCTGGTAGTGAAACAGGCGCTGGAGCGCGGTCGGCGAGCAGAATACGGGCATGCCCAGCCGCTGCCCCATCACGGTCACCGAGGGGTCGACCTCCTCCACCCCGGCGAGCACGTTCGGTACCAGATCGCACCGCTCGAAGGCCTGGGTATTGCGCCGATAGGTGATCTCGTCCTCGGCCGCCCCGTCGATGTAGTGGAAGATGGGCCCGGGCAACCGCTTGCGGGCCAGCTCGCGAAAGTCACTTACATTACGGCAGTCTTTGATGCGCTCGAACATGCACCTCTCCCTCGGCTTCGCGGCTATCCACCGCGTCCCTGGCAATCTCATCGCCACCGACCATCCCGCGCGACGCGACGCGAGGGACCAGAGTAATCACCTATAGCATAGCGCCGGTGCATGCCTGACAACCCGCTTCGATTGCGGGAGAGCGACAAAACGGGGAGGGGGAGAACTTCCAGCCAGCGCACCGCCGCCAGGGCGGTGCGCACCCGTCAATCGCGGGGCAGTCGCCCGCCGTTGAGCTGGCGCAGGATGCGCTGCCCGATGAGCTCGAGCCACAGCGCCCCACGCTCGGCCTGCGCCAGCGCATCGGCGCGCAGGGCTTCCAGGCGCCCCCAGTAGCGCACCAGTAGCCGCATGGTCGCCCAAGCCAGGAAAAACCCCAGACCGTAACCGAGGATGTTGACCAGAGCACCGGGTGCACCGCCACCACCCAAAGCGATCAGGATCCCCCCGTAGAGGATGCCCATCGGGGCGAACAGGCCGACCCCCACCACGGCCTCCAGCGCCGTGCGCACGGCGTGACGCGCGGCCCCGAGGTGAGCACGCAGATCCTTGCCCTCCGGAGCACTCAATCCGAGCAGGGGCCACAGTCCGGCGCGGTGGCCCAGGAAGCGCCCAACCCCCATGGCAAAGAGCAGCGCCCAGGCCGGCACTGCGGCGACCGCGGCGGTCACGACAAGGACCACAGCCAGGACCAACGGCCCGAGCAGCACGGCCACCGGCGAGCCGCGTTCCAGGCCATGGCCGGCCCAGATGGCGTCCAGGAAGGCCATCCCCACCCAGTGCAGCAGGTAGTAGATCAGGATGGCGAACACCAGTGCTGCCAGCCCGATCCAGGACTCGCGACTCCAATGCATGGGCACTCCCCCGAATGAATCCTGAGCCACAGCTTACTGATTCCGACTCCGGCGGTGCCAGGGGCAAAACACCCTCGCCGGGACCCTATCGGTGCAGCGTGACGGAAGACCGCACTCCGCCTACACTGCAGAGATAGAGACGCCGGTCTGAGCAAGAGGAGTGCACCATGCACGTGCGGTACTGGATGTTGGTGATCATCGCCGCGGGCCTGCTGGCCCTTTCGGGCTGCAACGATTCATCCGCCCCTGAAACCCCCGAGACGGACGAGACGGGCGATCAGGAGGCGCATTTCGAGCCGGCCGAGGATCCGATGGAGGGCGCCCGCGAGGAGGCGGCAACCGAGGAAGGAAACAACAGCGTGTCGACCGACGAGGCGACATCGGCCGATGAGGAAGCTGAGGCACAGCCAGTGGCCGACCAAACCGAACAGGGCAATGAAGACCACCCCGGACTCGCCATCTACCGCAGTGGCACCGCTCCGAGCTGCCGTTCGTGCCACGACCGCGGCATCGCCGGTGCGCCGGTCCTCGGGCAGGAGGCAGACTGGGCGGACCGCTCGCGCGACATCGACGAGCTGCTCGACGCCACCCTGCGGGGCAAGGGCGCCATGCCGGCCTACCGCGGGCGGGCCGATAAGGACGAACTGATCAAGGCCATCGAGTACATGCTCTCGACCCTCGACAACGCATGAGCGGCAGCGGTGACGAGCGCCGCAGCCGGGCTGTACCCAGCAGCCGGTGGGGTCGCCTCTATCACTTGGGGCGGGCCACCGGCGATCTAGCTCTGGGGATCGGCTGGAGCGGCCTGCGCGACCTGACCGGGGGCGAAGAGGGCCAGGGCCGGATCGAGCTCTCCCCGGAGCGCGCCCGGCGGATTACCGACCGACTCGGGCGCATGCGGGGCGCCGTGATGAAGATGGGCCAGTTGATGTCCATGGACGGCACCGACGTACTGGCCCCCGAGATCGCGGAGATCATGGGCGCACTGCGCCATGAGGCGGAGGCGATGCCGCTAAGCCAGCTCGACAGCGTCCTGCGCCGCGAGTTCGGCAAAGGGTGGCTCAAGCGGTTCCGTGATTTTGACTTCACCCCCGTAGCCGCCGCCTCGATCGGCCAGGTCCATCGTGCCGTGGCCGCCGACGGGCGGGAACTGGCGCTGAAGATCCAGTTCCCCGGGGTGCGCGAGAGCATCGACAGCGACCTGGACAATCTCGGTTTCGTGATGCGTCACAGCGGCCTCATGCCGCGCGGCCTACGCGTCGAGAGCCTGCTCGACGAGGCGAGGCGCCAGCTTCACCAGGAGGCCGACTATGAGGCGGAAGCCGACGCCCTGGAGGCCTACGACCGGGCGCTGGGCGACGACCCGGAGATCACCCTGCCCGGCGTGCACCGGGACCTGACCACCCCCCGGGTGCTGGCCATGGACTATGTCCACGGCACCCCGGTCGATCAGCTGGCCGGTCGGGGCGGCGAGCCGGCTTCCCTGTGCGATCATGCGGCCTCGTTGCTCAGCCGGCTGGCGTTGCGCGAGCTCTTCGAGTTCCGCCTGGTGCAGACCGACCCCAATTTCAGCAACTTCCTCTACGACGCCGAACGCGGCTGCCTGGTGCTGCTCGATTTCGGCGCCACGCACTCGGTGCGCCCCGAACTGGTCGAAACCTATCGGCGCATGGGGCGCGCCGCTCGGGATCGGGACCGTGAGGTCTTGCAGTCGTGCGCACGGGAACTCGGGTATCTGGAGCCTGGCGCGTCAGCGGAGCAGGAGGGGGCGCTACTGGAGCTGCTGGAGATGACCAGTGAGCCGCTGCGTCACCAAGGGGCCTACGACTTCGGCGCGTCGGACCTGTTCGAGCGGGTCTACCACCGGGGCCGGACCATGTTCTTCAGCGACCGCTTCGCCGGGACGCCAGCCTCCGATACCCTGTTCCTGCACCGCAAGTTCATGGGCACCTTCATGCTCTGCCGGCGCCTGCAGGCACGGGTCGACCTGCGCGGCCTCATCGACCCGTACCTGGCGGACACCGGGGTCGACTCGCCACCGCGGCCGACTACGGGGTAACCGCGAGGGCCTACAGACCTCGATCGACGATGTGGCGCAGACCGTCGGGATCGACAATGCCCGGCACCTTGAAGCTGGTGCCGTCCTTGCAGACGAAGCTCAGGCGTCCGTATCCGAGGATGCGCCCCATCCAGCCGTAGTAGACCCCGACGGCCTGGATATGCTCACGCTCGAAGACACGCGCCGTGCGCACGATCAGACCGGTACCGGCGATCAGCTTGTTCGGCGTCAGCTCCAGCTCGGTGTTGAGGAAGATGCTGAGCGAATGGGCCGCGGTGCCGGGCAGCACGATCAAATAGAGGATGGTGGCCAGGACGTACCCGAAGGTACCCAGAGGCGCCAGCACGAGCAGCAGCGTCGCGGTCAGCACCAGGATGGTGGGCAGGAAAACCCCCCAGTGCACCTCGGCCTGGTAGACGATTGGCTCGCCCGGATCGCGCACCGTATCCGCCAGACGCTCTCGATCGCGCAGGGAGAAGGCCAGCAGCCCCAGTATCACCGCCGGCGGCAGCAGCATGGTTCCGGCCACCAGCAACATGGTCCCGGGAGCGGTCCCGAACCACGCCACCCCGATGACCAGGCACAGCAGCGACGCGAAGGCGATACCGCCGGCGCTGATGTACAGCCGGCGCCGCCAGCACAGGCCATCACGCACGCCCTCGGCCGAGTGCCGCGGCCACCAGCGCATCAGCGCCGAGACCAGCGCAGCCGGGAAGAGGACGACGAACGCCAGCAGGAAGCCGAATGCACCCTCGCCCCAGACGATGAACGTCCCGACCAGGGCGACCAGCGCACCGATGGCCAGGGCAATGTTCAGCCAGCGCCCCAGCCGGCTTTTCCAAGTTCCCTCCGCGGGCGTGGAAGCCTCTTCCTCGCTCATGGCACCTCCTCAGGGGGTCAGCCGCGCGACACGCTCGCGCACCAGGTGGTCAACACCGAGCCGGCCGGAACCGACCAGCATGAACGCCAGGGCGACGAAGGCGTAGAGCACGGCCATCTCGGCGCTCGGGCCATCAACGGCGAACAGCGGGTCGCCCGCGGCGAAATGCACCCCGAAAGCGGCAACCAGCATGGTGCCGAGGATCACCGCAGCCGCGGGGCGGGTCAGCAGGCCGGCGGCGAGTAGCAGGCCTCCGATCAACTCGGCGATCCCCGCCAGCCAGGCAAAGAACAGGGGCACCGGCAGGCCGATGCCCTCCACCATACCGACGAACCCCTCCTGGGGCGGGATCTTGGGCAAACCGTGGCCCACGGCCATCATCAGTCCGGCGCCAACCCGCAGCGCGGTCAACCCCGCATCAGCGACCAGCGTAGCCGGGGCCACCCCTCCGAAAAGCAGATCTCGCGCCGTTTGCATGATCGCTAGCCTCTCTCCTGTGCCTATTGAATCCGTGCGGTGACGACCAACCGGGCGGTCAATCGGACCATAACGCTTGCCCCGGATGCCTTCAACAAGCATCCATGGCGCCGGGCCCGGCCCCTAGGCGATCCCGTGGAGGTAGGCCCCGGCGACCAGCCCCGCGCCGGCGACGAGGGCGAGCAGCAGCTGGAACACCCCGGTACGGGCCAGGCAGCGATTGTAATCCTCGCCGCTGCTCGCACCCATCAGCGAGCGCCAGATGCGCACCCCGAAGGGCAGCACGGCCAGCCCCAGGGCCGCACCGGTCCACGGCACCCCGAACGCGGCCAACCCGAGCAAGCCCAGCGCCACGCCAGCCAGCAGCCCGCCGAACAGCCAGACCGATCCCAAGGGCCCTAGCAGGATGGCCAGCGTCCAGCGCCCGGCCTCACGGTCTCCCTCGCGGTCGCGCAAGTTATTGACCAGGAGCACCGCGGCCGCGGGCAACCCGACGGCCAGTCCCATCACCAGCGCCGGGGGGCTGATCGCCCCCGTATACAGATAGACCACACCACCGACGGCAACCAGCCCGAAGAAGAAGATGACGAACAACTCGCCGAAGGGGCCGCGTGAGATCGGGAACGGCCCCCCGGAATACGCGTAACCGGCCAGCACCGAGAGGATACCCAGCACCAGGATCGGCAACCCGCCGATGGCCACCAGGTAGGCACCGCAGACCAGGGCCAGAGCAAAGGCGCTGTAGGCGGCCGCCATGACCTGGCGCGGGGTGAGCCAACCGCGCTCGGTAACCCGCACCGGACCGATCCGCTCGGCGCTATCGGTCTGATTGAGGGTGTCGGCGGCATCGTTCTGCAGATTGGTTCCGATCTGGATCGCCGCGGTGGAAAGCGCCGCAACCAGGGTCACGTCCAGGCGCAGGACACCACTTTCCACCCAGCCCACAGCGGAGCCGGCGAGGATCGGGGACAGCGAAAGCGGCAGCGTGCGCGGCCGGATCGCGTGCCAGGCGATCGTTGGCCAGGACGGGCGCGGGGACGTTTGCGTCATCGACCGATCCATGCGAGAACCTGTTCAGCGGCAAGAACGAACGGAGCGCGAACCGCGCCGGGATGCGGCGATTGTGACCGGTCCGCGGGGAGAGGTCCAGCCTGGCGGGGGAGGGAGACGGCCATGCAACTGGAACTGTACGGGGTACTGACCGAGGCCGCCGGAGCAACCCGGCTCGAGCTGCCGGCCCCGCCCGAGGGCACGGTGGCCGCGGCGCTCGATGCGGCCGCCGTGGCCTGCCCGGGGCTGGCCGAGCACCTGCCGCAGGTGGCCGTGGCCGTGGGCGATACCCTGGTCCCGCCGGATACGCGGGTGGACGACGACAGCGTCCTGGTTCTGCTGCCACCGGTCAGCGGTGGCTAGCCCTGGGGCTATTTGCGGAACAGCCACAGCAGCAGGGTCACCACCGCGCTGACCAGCAGCATGGTGGTGATGGGGAAGTAGAAGCGGAATCCATCGCGCTCGATGGCGATGTCCCCGGGCAGGCGACCCAGACCGAGCTTGTCGATCCAGGGCCAGGCGAGCCCGACCAGAACCAGCAGGATCCCGAGGACGATGAGCAGGCGAGGGATGTCCGACAACACGACCTCCCGTTGCGGACGCCCTTACTCGGCCGTCAGACGCCGGACCCCCGAGTCGCTGCCGAGCAGCAGCAAATCCGCCGGGCGCAGGGCGAAGATCCCGTTGGTCACCACGCCGGGGATATTGTTCAGGGTCTGCTCGAGCTTCATGGGCTCGGTGATCGACAGACCGTGAACGTCGAGGATCACGTTCCCGTTGTCGGTGGTGAACCCCTCGCGCAGCTCCGGCCGGCCGCCGAGCCGAACCAGCTCCCGGGCCACGGTGCTGCGCGCCATCGGGATCACCTCCACCGGAAGCGGGAAGGCACCGAGGACATCGACCATCTTGCCCTCATCGGCCACGCAGACGAACCGGTCCGAGGCCGAAGCAACGATCTTTTCGCGGGTCAGCGCCCCGCCACCGCCCTTGATCAGTTGCAGGAAGCGGTTGGCCTCGTCGGCCCCGTCGATGTAGACCGGCAAGCGGCCGGCACTGTTGAGGTCGGTCACGTCGATGCCGCGGTCACGCAGCCGCTGGGTGCTGGCCTCCGAGCTGGAGACCGCCCCGGCGATGCGATCGCGCATGTCTGCCAGGGCATCGATGAACAGATTGACCGTCGAGCCAGTCCCGACGCCGACATAGGCGTCTTCCTCGACGTACTCCAGCGCCGCCTCGGCGGCCAGACGCTTGCCCTGATCGCTCATCTCGACTCCTGATGCATTTTGATCCAAGTGGGTTCGGTACGACCGCCGCTAGCGGTATGCTGTAGGTGATATGGCTACCCATCATAACCAAGTCAAGCCCGACGCCGACAAACCGGCGCTGGAACAGGATCAGCGCGCCTACCTTGAGCGCATCCTGACCGCCTGTGTCTACGACGTCGCCGAGCAGACGCCGCTGGAGGCCGCGCCGATCCTCTCAGCGCGCATGGGCAACCACCTGCTGCTCAAGCGCGAGGATCTCCAGCCGGTCTTCTCCTTCAAGCTGCGCGGCGCCTACAACCGCATCATCCGCCTTTCCGAGGAGGCCCGCCAACGCGGAGTGATCTGCGCTTCGGCGGGCAACCACGCCCAGGGTGTTGCGCTCTCGGCGCGACGGCTCGGCATCGAGGCCACCATCGTCATGCCGCGGACCACACCGCAGATCAAGGTGGACGCGGTGCGCCGCTTCGGCGGCAACGTCGTGCTGCACGGCGACGGCTACGACGCCGCGTCGGGCAAGGCGCAAGAACTGATCGACAGCCACGGCCTGACCTACATCCCACCCTACGACCACCCGGACGTCATCGCCGGCCAGGGCACGGTGGGCATGGAGATCCTCCACCAGCACCCGCGCGACATCCATGCCGTGTTCATCCCGGTCGGTGGCGGCGGACTGGCCGCGGGCATCGCCGTCTACATCAGCCAGCTGCGCCCGGATATCCGCATCGTGGCCGTCGAGCCCGAGGATGCCCCGACCCTGGCCACCAGCCTCGAGCGCGACGAGCGCGTCCGCCTCGATCAGGTGGGGCTGTTCGCGGACGGCGTGGCGGTGCGCCAGATCGGCGAGCATACCTGGCCCATCCTGCGCCGCCACATCGACGAGGTGGTGCTGGTCAGTACCGATGAGATTTGCGCGTCGATCAAGGAGGTCTTCGAGGAGACCCGCTCCATTCTGGAGCCGGCCGGGGCACTCGGTGTGGCTGGCGCCAAGAAATACGCCAGCGCGCACGGCATCCGCAACGAAACCCTGGTGGCGATCAACAGCGGCGCCAACATGAACTTCTCACGGCTGTCCCACGTAGCCGAGCGCGCCGAGCTGGGTGAGCACCGCGAGGCGGTGCTGGCGGTGACCATCCCCGAGCGCCCGGGCGCCTTCCGGCGCTTCTGCGAGACCATCGGCGAACGACCGATCACCGAGTTCAACTACCGCATGGCCGACCCGGACACCGCCCACGTCTACGCCGGAATCGCCCTGCAGGAGGGCGACCAGGAGCGCCACGCCCTGATCGACCGGCTGCGCGAACAGGGGTACCCCGTGCTCGACCTAACCCGGGACGAGATGGCGAAGGTCCACGTGCGCCACATGGTCGGCGGCCGTGGGCACGGTGTCGCCGACGAGGTGGTCTACCGCTTCGAGTTCCCGGAGCGCCCCGGTGCATTGATGCAGTTCCTGGCCAGCCTGGGGGGACGCTGGAACATCAGCCTGTTCCACTACCGCAACAATGGCGCCGCTTACGGTCGGGTCCTCTGCGGGATCCAGGTGCCCGCCGACGCGCGCGAGGCCTTCCAGGAGTTCCTGCACGAACTCGACTACAGCTGCGTCGAGGAGACGGACAACCCGGCTTACAAGCTGTTCCTGAGCTGAGCCCGCGCACACGAGGAGATCCGTTATGCACGCACGCACCTGGCTGCCGCTCGGCATCACCCTGGCCGCCCTAACGGCGGGCGGCAGCAGCCACGCCCTCGGGCAACAGCCGCCGGAAAAGGATCCGCAGGCCGAGCCCCGGGGCAGCGCCGTCGTCTTCATGTATCACCGCTTCGGCGAGGACCGCTATCCGTCCACCAGCGTCCGGCTCGAGCAGTTCGAGGCACAGCTCGACTACCTTGAGGAGGAGGACTTCAACGTCTGGCCCGTCGAGTGGGTCATCGACGTGCTCCGCCACGGTGGCGAGCTCCCGGAACGGACGGTATCGATTACCGTCGATGACGCCTACGCCTCCGTGTACGAGGAGGCGTTCCCCCGCCTGAAGGAGCGCGACTGGCCAATGACGGTCTTCGTCGCCACCGACGACGTCGACTCGGGCCGCTCCGCCTATATGGACTGGGAGCAGATGCGCGAGATGCGCGACTCGGGCCTCGTCCGCTTCGCCAATCACTCCTCCAGCCACGACTACCTCGTCCGCCGGGATGACGAGGAGGACGACGAGGCGTGGCGGGCGCGCATGCGCGAGGACGTCGACAACGCCCAGCAGCGCCTGCAGGAGGAACTCGGCGAGGACGTGAACACCGACCCGAAGCTCTACGCCTACCCCTTCGGCGAGTACAACCCGGAACTGGCCGACCTGCTTCGTGACAAGGGGTACACCGCTTTCGGACAGCATTCCGGGGCCATCGGAACACTCAGCGACAAGCGTGCCCTGCCGCGCTTCGCGGTCAACGAACAGTTCGGCGACATGGAGGACTTCGAACTGCGTGCCAACAGCCTGCCGCTGCCCGTCGAGTCGATGGAACCCTTCGACCCGCTCCTCGACGCGGACAACAACCCGCCGCGCATGGAGATCCAGCTGGCCGAGGACCACGACGTCGGCGCCGGCCGCCTGAACTGCTTCGCCAGTGGCCAGGGGGCGATGGAGGTGGAATGGCTGGACGACGAGCAGACCCGCTTAGCCGTGCAGGCCGAGGAGCCCTTCGGCAAGGGTCGCGCCCGCTACAACTGCACCGCGCCGCACCGCGACGGCAGCGGGCGCTTCTTCTGGTTCAGCAAGCAGTGGCTCAACCCCTGACCCGGGGCGGCGGGGGCGATCACTCGCCGGCCGCCTCCGCCTCGTCCGGCCCCCCGGCTTCGGCCAGCTGCGTCGGCTCGTGCTCGACCTCGTCGAGACGCAGGCCGTTGATCCGTGCGAGTTCGTTGAAACGGATCATCGAGCGCACCTCTTCAACGTAGGCCTGGCCGCGTTCCGAGTAGGCCGTCAATCCGGCGCTCAGTGCCTCCCCGTCGAGCTCCCGCGCCTCATCCCGCATCTCGGCGCGCAGATCACGCAGATCGTCGTAGGCGTGCCCGACATTGAGGGTGAAGTAGTAGGAGCGCACGGAGCGCTGCAGGGACGGGAAAACCCGGATGCGGTGGCTCTCACCTTCGCCGCGACGCTCGGGGACCAGACCCTCCTCCTGCGTCCAGGTCCACTCGCCGAAGAGGTTGTTGGCCTGCCGGGTGAAGCGCGAGGTTCCCCAGCCGCTCTCGTTGGCGGCCTGGGCCAGAGCCATATCCGGCGGGATCTCGTCGAGCCGGTGGAGCAACACCTCAATGGCATCGTCGTCGTCGAGATCGACCCGGTAGTGCTCGGCCAGGGCCTCCAGGCGCTCGCCGGCGGCACCTTCGAGCTCGTCGCGACGGGCCCCGGCCTCGACCACGAACGCGCGGGCCTCGCGCAGACGGGCATTTTCTGCCAGTACGATGGGCGTCAGGATACGGAAGAAGACCTCCTTGCGGGTCTGCACGTCCACCTCGTCGAGGTCCTCGGGGAAGCTACCCGCAGTCACCGCCGGAACCACTTCGTCGGGAGGCCACTGCTCGCCGCCGTGCTCGCGCAGACGCTCAAGCAGAACCTCACTGCTGTCGGCTTCGATGAAGGTCAGCTCGGGGACCCGAAACGGCTCCGGATCCACGACCTCCGGCGGTGGCTGCCCGTCGACCCGCTCCTCAAACGACTGGTAACCCCAGTAAGCCACCGGCGCGGCGAAAAACACCGCCAGGATCGCGCTGATGACCACCCAGCGCCCCATGCGCCAGTCTCTGGTGCCGGATTCGTTCATGATCGCGTCGGCTCCCTTTTGTGGGCTGATGCCGGCGCTGCCATGGCGCCGGCCCGTGGAGAGGGGATCGGCCGCGTCGACGGGAAGATGAGCCCACCGACCGCGGACGCCGGCGACGCACCCGGGTTGGAAAGGCCCCGCTCAGTCGTCGGCCAGGCGGAGGATGGCCGTCCACTGCGCCTCGGTGACCGGGACAATGGACAGACGATTGCCCCGCCGGATCAACGGGAACCCCTCAAGCTCGGGGCAATCCCGCAGCTCCTGAAGGGTGACCCGGCGGGACAGGCGCTCGCGAAAGCGGACATCGACGCAGAACCAGCGGGGCGCCTCCGGGGTGCTTTTCGGGTCGTAGTGGGGGTCGTCAGGATCGAAAGCCGTAGGATCCGGGTAAGGGTCGCTGACCACCTCCATCAACCCGACCACCCCCGGCGGACGGGTGTTGGAGTGGTAGAAGAAGGCCACATCACCCGGACGCATGTGATCACGGATCATGTTGCGCACCTGGTAATTGCGCACCCCATCCCAACGATCAGTCCCCTGCGGGGCCGCAGCGAGATCCTCGATGCCGAACACGTCGGGCTCGGACTTCATCAACCAGCGGTTCATGCCGCCTCCTGCCGGATCGTGCGTACCGGCAGACTGACACAGCCACGCTCGGTGATCACCCCGTCCAGGGGCAGGTCCCAGGCTTCGCCGGGCAGTTCCGCCACCTGCTGCGTGCTGAACGCCAGGCCAACGATCCGCGGAGGGTGCCAGGGGTAGCGGCGCATTCGGGCGAAGGTGGCGTCGTAGAATCCGCCGCCCATACCGAGCCGCCGCCCGGCGGGATCAAAGGCAACCAGCGGAGCCAGCACCAGATCCAGCCCCCGCACCGGCACCTCGTCCGCCAGCGCGGGCGGCGGCTCGGGGACTCCGTACCGATTGGGGCGCAGCGGAGTGCCCGGGACCCAGCGCCGGAAGGCCATGCGGCGACCGTGCCGACGCAACGCCGGCAGGTAGACAGCCCTCCCGCGCTGGTGCAGTGCCGTGAGGATCGCCCCGGTAGGCGCCTCGCCGTCGGCGTCGAGGTATCCGGCTACGCGATGCAGGCCCCGGGTCACGACCAGCCTGAGCACCTCGTCGCGCAAGCGGAGTCCGGCACGACGACGGTCGCTGGCAGGGATCCGGCGACGGTGCTCGCGCAAGCGACGGCGGATGTCGCGCTTGGCAGCCAAGGCGGCACTCCTCGACACAAGGGGGAAGGAGGTATGCGCGGCAAGGGAAAAAGGACACCCCCCGCGTATGCCGTACAGGCCTGCCCTTGAACCCTTCGGTTCAGGTAGGGACGGGGGGAGCTGCCTTAGGCTTTCCGCTCGAAGCGGACATGCACACCGGTCAACCCACGCCCGGTCCCTTGGGCATTGCTCTGAGGCTCAAGATAACTCGGCCTGAGATCGAACACCGCAGGGGATGCCGTGACTCCATGATCACCCACGGCAGGGTTTCGTGCAAGCAATCTCAGGAGCCACCGTCGACAGCCTCCGAAATGCGCGCGTCCAGCCGGGCCAGGCGCTGGCGTACGTCTGCCAGCTGCTCGTTCTCGGCCTGGACGCTGAGCAGTTCGTAGGCGATGTTCAGCGCCGCCACCACGGCAACCCGATCCGTGCCGACCACATTGCCGCTCTTGCGGATCTCGCGCATCTTGCGATCCACATAGTCCGCGGACTGCAACAGCTCGTTTTTGGCGTCCTCGGGACACGCCACGGTGAAGTCCTGATCGAGGATGCGTACCTTGACCGCTTCGGTCATGCGCTACTGCTCCATCGCCTTGAGCCGGCTGATCATCGACTCGATCTGGGACCGGGCGAGTTCGTTCTTCTCCTGAAGCGCGGCCCGATCCGCCTGGAGCTGCTCCTGCGCCTGGCGAAGCAGGCGGTTTTCTTCGCGCAGGCGCTCGTGCTGGCGCAGCAGCTGCTCGATGCGCTGCTCCAGACGCACCAGCTCTTCGACCGAGTAATCAGACACTTGGAGTCACCTCCCCTGATCGCCGACTATAGTGCGCCGGTCGGGCACGGTCAATCGGCAGCGCCGCTGTTAGGATGGGACCATCCCGGTTCCACGACAGATGAGGGTGGACGAGCCATGGCTTCCGGACAACGTTATCAGGGGGTCGCCGAGGTCCTCGAGGCGGTCGGTACGCCGGTGGGTGCAGCCGAAGCCCACGGGATGCTGGCCGGTATGCTCAGCGGCACCGGCGAGGCCGGGCAGGCGCACTGGATCGCCGAGGTGCTGGCGGATACCGAACCGCGCGGCGAGTCGGCCCGCGCCTGCCTAGAGACCCTGACGCTGCTCTACGACGAAACCGCCACCGAACTCGCTGACGACGCCATGGGCTTTGCGCCGCTGCTGCCGCCCGAGGACGAGCCGCTGAACGAGCGGGTCCGCGCCCTGGCCGCCTGGAGCAGCGGGTTCCTGTTCGGGATTGGGCGCACCGAGCCCGGCCAGGACACCGAACTGCCCGCCGAGGTCCGCGAGTTCCTCAGCGACCTGGCCGAGATCGCCCGGGTTGCCGCCGAGCCAGCCGACGACGAGGATGATGAGGCGTCCTACACGGAGCTGCTCGAGTACATCCGCGTCGGCGTCCTGCTCTGCCGCGAGCACATGGGGCACCCGAGCATCGAGGCGCAGAACTCATGAGCGAGGCCATCGACTTCCGGCAGCTCGCCCGCGAGCAGCGGGAGACCCTGGCACGGCGCATGGGCGAGGCCGCGGTGGCGGTGATCCCGGCGGCACGGGAGCAGCCGCGCAATCGCGACGTGGATCATCCGTTCCGCCAGGACAGCGACTTCCGCTACCTCACCGCCTTCCCGGAGCCGGACGCCGTAGCGGTCATCGCCCCGGGCCGGCCCGAAGGCGAGTACATCCTGTTCGTCCGCGAGCGGGATCCCGACGCGGAGCGCTGGGCCGGGGCACGCACCGGTCCCGAGGCGGCCTGTGCGGCCTACGGCGCTGACCAGGCTTGGCCGCTGAGCGAGCTTGATCAACGCCTGCCCGATCTGCTCGTCGGCCGGGAGCGGCTCATCGGTCCGCTGGGGCGCGACGAACACTGGGATCGCAGGCTGCTGCAATGGCTGCAGGCCGGCCGCGAACGCGCCCGTGGCCTAAGCGTGGCGCCGAGCAGCATCGAACTGCTCGATCACAACATCCACGAGCAGCGCCTGATCAAGCGCCCGGCTGAACTGGAGGCCATGCGCAGGGCCGCCGGCATCTCGGTGGCCGCCCACCGGCGCGCCATGCAGGTGGTGCAGCCGGACATGCCCGAGTACACCCTGGCTGCCGAACTGCTCGGCATCTTCCATCGCCACGGCGGCGAGGCGGCCTACCCGAGCATTGTCGCTGGGGGCGCCAACGCCTGCGTGCTCCACTACATCACCCTGCGCGACCGGTTGCGCGAGGGCGATCTGGTGCTCATCGACGCCGGCGCCGAGGTGGACGGCTACGCCGCGGACATCACCCGCACCTTCCCGGTCAGCGGCTCCTTCAGCGCCGAACAGCGGGCCGTCTACGACGTGGTCCTCGCCGCCCAGGAGGCAGCTATCGAGCAGGTGCGCAGCGGCAACGACTTCGACGCCTTCCACCGCACCGCCACGCGCATCCTCACCCAGGGCATGGTGGATCTTGGCTGGCTTGAAGGCGAAGTCGACGGCCTGATCGAGCAGGGCGCCCACCGGCGCTTCTTCCCGCACCGCACCGGGCACTGGCTGGGACTGGACGTGCACGACGTCGGCAGCTATGCAGTAGAGGGAGCGTGGCGCGTCCTCCATCCCGGCATGGTGGTGACCGTCGAGCCGGGGCTCTATTGCCCACCGGGCAGCGAGGAGGTGGACCGTCGCTGGCACGGGATCGGCGTGCGTATCGAGGACGACGTGGTTGTCGAACGGGAGACTCCGCGCGTGCTCACCAGCGGCGTCCCGAAAACGCCCGAGGCCATCGAGGATCTGATGGGCGCCGTGCGCGGCGCGGGCTACGAGGAAAGTGGAGATTTCGACTGACGTTGGAGACCGAGCCCTACGACATCATCATCGCCGGCGGCGGCCTGGTCGGCGGCGCCCTGGCCTGCGGGCTGGCCCAGGCCGGGCTGCGCGTGGCGGTGATCGAGCCGGTCCCAGCGGATCATGGTGCACAGCCAAGTTTCGATGAACGCCATACGGCCCTCGCTCCCTCCAGCCGCTACATCCTCGACGCCTGGGGGCTGTGGCAACCAGTGCGGTCGGTGCTCACCCCGATCCGACACATCCACGTATCGGAGCAGGGCGGCTGGGGCTTCGTCCACTTCGACGCCGGGCAAGAGGGGGTGGATGCGCTTGGCTGGCTGCTCGCCAACCGGCAGATGGGCACCGTCCTCGGCGAGCGTCTGGAAACCGACGAGCGCATCACCCTGATCAGTCCCGCTCAGGTGCAGGCCGTGGAACAGGGCAGCGATCGCGTCCGGGTGACCTCGGCCGGGACCGACGGTGAGCAACGGCTCAGCGCGCGCCTGCTCGTCGCCGCGGACGGAGCCGATTCCCAGACCCGCAAGCTGGCCGGACTTTCGGTGCACAGCCGTGACTACCGCCAGAGCGCGGTGATCACCACCGTGACGCCGGCCCGACACCACCAGGGTTGGGCCTTCGAGCGCTTCACCCGAGCCGGCCCCCTGGCGCTGCTGCCCATCGCCGAGGGGCGCTGCGCCATCGTCTGGTCCGTGCCGCCGGAACGCGCCGAGGCCTACCGCGACGGCGACGATGCGCGGTTCCTGGCCGCCCTCCAACAGGCCTTCGGCTACCGCCTGGGCCCCTTCCGCAGCTGCGGTCACCGCCTCACCTACCCGCTGGTGGAACGCTACACCCCGACCCCGTATACCGGCCGGGTGCTGCTGCTTGGCAATGCGGCGCATACCCTGCACCCGGTCGCCGGACAGGGCCTCAACCTCGCTCTGCGCGACGCGGCGACGCTGGTCGAGCTCATCGGCGACAGCCGCGCCGGCGGCGGCGACCCCGGCGCCGAACCGCTGCTCCGGGCCTACGTCCGGCGACGCTCCGAGGATCTCCTGCGCACGCGGGCCTTTACCAACACCCTGGTGAGCGGCTTCGGGTCAGCCCACCCGCTGCTGCGGCTGGCGCGCAGTGCCGGACTAGCCGCCCTGCAGCGCTGCCCCCCCATGCGGCGCACCCTGCTGCGCACCGGCGCCGGGCGGGTCGGCCCGTTGCCGGTCGCCGCCTGCCGACCACCGGAGGCCACCGGGGAGGACCCGTCGTGAAGGAAGCGGACGTCATCATCCAGGGCGCCGGCGCGTCGGCGCTGGCGACCGCCGTCGGACTCGCTCGAGGCGGCCTGGCGGTCACCCTGCTGGATGCCGCAGAGGTTTGTGCGGCCCCGGCACCGGGGAGCGAGCCCCGGCACTCGGTGATCGACATCGTCTCCGAGCGGGTCCTGCGCCATCTCGGTGGCTGGCCCTTCATCACCCGGGACCGCACCTACCCGATCGAGGCGCTGGAACTGGAGGACTGCAACGCCGCGGCTCACCTGACCCTCAGCGCCTGTGAAGTCGGCGAGACGCGCCTCGGGCACGTGGTTGAGCGGGGCGTGATTGACCGCGCCCTGCGCGAGCTCTTCGACGCCCTACCGCAGACGCGCCGCCTGGCCACGGGCCCTGTCCGCGACATCGCCGCCGACCGGCAGCGGCTGACCATTCACCTCGAGGACGGGCAGGCGCTGACCGCCAGGCTGCTGGTGGCCGCCGACGGCGACAACTCCCCCCTGCGCCGGCTGGCGGGTATCCGCTGGCGCCGCGCCGGTTACGGCCAGGACGCCGTGATCGCCCGGATCCGCACCGAGCGCCCCCCGGGGCACACCGTCCGCCAGCGCTTCTGCGGCGACGAGCCGTTGACCCTGCTGCCCCTCGACGAGCACGAGTCAGCCCTGCTCTGGCCGGTACCCCGGACGCGCGCTCGGCGGCTTCTGGAGGCAGACAGCAGCTCGTTTCACCATCAGCTGGAGATCGCCAGCGGCGCCGTGCTCGGCGGCATCGAGGCGTCATCCGCCCGCCAGGCACAACGGCTGATCCGCGGGCGTGCGGAGCGCTACATCGGACCGCGACTGGCGCTGGTCGGCAATGCGGCCCACACGGTGCACCCGCTGGCCGCGCAGGCAGTGAACCTCAGCCTGCTGGATGCCGCCACGCTGATCGAGTGCGTCCTGGAGGCCCACTCGGCCGGGCGCGATCCGGGCGGCATCGGCCCGCTGCGTCGCTACGAGCGGCGTCGCCGGGGCAGCAACGCGCGCATGCAGAACGGTCTGGACATCACCCAGTGGCTTTTCGGCGCGCAGGCAGCGCCGTTGCCCCTGCTGCGAGGCACGGGGCTACGCATCGCGGCCCGCTTGCCGCCCCTGCGACAGGCGCTGATGACCGGTCTGATGGGCCTCCACGGCGACCTCCCGGAGCTCGCCCGCGGACCTGGCGTATAACGAATTCCGGTCAAGGGTGCCAAGACGCTTGCCAGCCAGAAACAAGAATCATTATCATCGATCGCTGTCATGGACCAAACACAGGGAGAACCCATGTTCCGTCGAATCCCCGTCGTGACCGCGCTGGTCGCAGGAGCCGTCTTGGTAACCGGGTGCGACACCGGTGACGATGAGCTGACCGTCTATTCGGCGCGCCAGGATCACCTGATCAGCCCCATTCTCGAGCGTTTCACCGAAGAGACCGGGATCTCCGTGCGCTTCGTCACCGATGACGCCGGCCCGCTGATGGAGCGGCTCAAGGCCGAGGGCGAGCGCACCCCAGCGGACGTGCTGCTCACCGTGGATGCCGGCAACCTGCACCAGGCCACCGAGAACGACCTGCTCGCCAGCCTCGACTCGGCGCAGCTGCGCGAGCGCATCCCTGAGCACCTGCGCGATCCGGAGGATCGCTGGTTCGGTCTGTCCGTGCGCGCACGCACCATCATGTACAGCCCCGAGCGGGTCGATCCCGAAGAACTCGACACCTACGCCGGCCTGGCCGACGACCAGTGGGAGGGACGGCTGTGCCTGCGGACCTCGCAGCAAGTCTACAACCAGTCTCTGGTGGCCATGATGCTTCACCACGAGGGCGAGGAGGAGACAGCCCGCATCGTCGAGGGCTGGGTCGACAACCTGGCCACCTCACCCTTCTCCAACGACACCTCGGTCCTCGAGGCCATCGAGGCCGGCCAGTGCGACGTGGGCATCACCAACACCTACTACCTCGGGCGCATCCTGCGCGATGACCCGGACTTCCCGGTCGAGGTCTTCTGGCCCGATCAGGATGGCCACGGCGTCCACGTCAACGTGTCCGGGGCCGGCGTAACCCGGCACGCCTCCAATCCCGAGAAGGCCCAAAAGCTGCTCGAGTGGCTGGCCAGCGATGACGCCCAGGAGCAGTTCGCCGCCATTAACCTTGAGTATCCCGCGGTGGAGGGCGTCGAACTCGATCCCATCGTCGCCGGGTGGGGCGAGTTCAAGCCCGATACCATCAACGTCAGCGAAGCCGGCCGGCTCCAGCGCCAGGCCACCATGCTGATGGATCGGGCCGGGTACCGGTAAGCGACGTGGTCTCGCTCACGAGCGCGGCGCGCAGCCCCAGGCTGCGCCGACTCTGGCAGCGCATCGGCCCCTGGCGTGTCTTCGCAGTCATCGCCGGGGGCCTGCTGTTTACGCCCATCCTGGTGACCCTGTTCTCGTGGCTGAACCCGGATCACGAGGTCTGGCGCCACCTGGCCGACACGCTGCTGCCCGAGATCCTGCGCAACACCGCCATCCTCATCTTTGGCGTCGGCAGCGCCGTAATGGTCCTGGGCGTGGGCCTGGCGTGGCTGACGGCGGTCTGCGAATTCCCCGGGCGCCGCTTCTTCGACTGGGCCCTGATGCTGCCGCTGGCGGTTCCGGCCTACGTGCTGGCCTTCGTATTCATCGGCTTCTTCGAGTACGCCGGCCCGCTGCAGACCGGACTGCGGGAGCTCATCGGCCCCGGTTTCGAACTACCCTCGGTGCGCTCGGCACCGGGGGTGGTGCTGGTCATGGCGCTGGTCTTCTATCCTTACGTCTACATGCTCACCCGGACGGCGTTCCTCGCCCAGGGCCGAGGCCCCCTGGAGGCCGCCCGCATCCAGGGGCTGTCACCGTGGGCGGCGTTCTTCCGGGTGGCCGTCCCCATGGCCCGGCCGGCCATCGCCGCGGGCACGGCCCTGGCCCTGATGGAGACGCTGGCCGATTTCGGCGCTGTAGCCATCTTCAACTTCGAGACGTTCACCACGGCCATCTACCGTGCCTGGTTCGGCTTCTTCAGCATCAACGCCGCCGCGCAGCTGGCGGCCATCCTGCTGCTGATCATCCTCGCCGGGCTGTGGGTCGAACGCCGGGCCCGCGGCCGGGCTCGCTTCTCCCAGGGCGGCACCCAGCACCTGGAGCGCATCCAGCTGCGGGGCTGGCGCCGCTGGGCGGCCACAGCGGCAGCCGGCACCGTTCTGGCGCTGGGCTTTGTCTTACCCATGATCCAGCTGCTGATCTGGGCCTCCCGGCGCCTCGAGGATCTGGACAGCACCTACTGGTCGCTGATCCAGAACACCCTCACCCTCGGCGCCAGCGCCGCAGTGCTCACCGTGCTGATCGCACTGCTGCTGGCCTATGCCCGCCGCGTGCAGCCGGACCGGCTGACCCAGCGCGCGGTCACCGCCGCGACCCTGGGCTACGCGCTACCCGGCGCAGTGCTGGCCGTCGGCATCATGCTGGCGCTGACCTGGCTCGATCACCTGGTAGCCAGCCTGGTCGGCCCCTGGGGTGGACTGGGCACCACCTTCCTTGCGGGAAGCATCTTCGCCCTGATCCTCGCCTACGTAGTGCGCTTCATGGCGGTCGCCTACGGCGCCGTGGACAGCAGCCTCGAGCGGGTCCGTCCCGTCTTGCGCGATGCGGCGCGAAGCCTGGGCGCCGGCGACCGCGAGGTGATCCGCCGGATCTACGTGCCCATGCTCGCCCCGGGGCTACTCACCGCACTGCTGCTCGTCGGCGTCGACGTGATGAAGGAGATGCCCGCCACCCTGCTGCTGCGACCCTTCGGCTGGGATACCCTGGCGGTGCGCATCTACGAGTTCACCACCGAGGGCGTGTGGGAGCGGGCGGCGGTGCCGGCGATCACCTTGGTCGGCGTCGGGCTGCTGCCGGTGATCCTGCTCGTACGGGGCACGATCCGCGGTCGCTAGGGCCCGGCACCCGGCGCCTCAGGGCCCCTCGTTTGGGTTTATCGGACTTTGTGCGTATAGTATTTCGCCACCCTAGCGACCGATTCCAGAGATGCCGCAAAGAACTCCGCTCTACGATAGACACGTGGGCGCCGGCGCCCGCGTGGTCGATTTCGCCGGCTGGGAGATGCCGCTTCACTACGGCTCTCAGCTGGCCGAACACCAGGCCGTGCGCAGCGACGTCGGCCTGTTCGACGTCTCCCATATGGCCGTCACCGACCTCTCCGGCCCGGCTGCCCGTGGCCTGCTGCGCCAACAGCTGGCCAACGATGTCGCCAAGCTGGACGGGCGCCCCGGGCAAGCCCTCTATAGTTGCCTGCTCAACGAGCGCGGCGGTGTCGTCGACGACCTGATCGTCTACCTACGCGACGAGGAGACCTACCGCGTGGTCTCCAACGCCGCCACCCGCGAGAAGGTCCGCCCGCGGCTGCTCGAACAGGCGCAGCAGGCCGGCGTCACCGCCGAGGCCCGGGACGACCTGGCCATGGTCGCGGTCCAGGGGCCGCGGGCGACCTCCCTGCTCGAGCAGCTCTACGGCGACGAGGCTGCCGCAGCGCTGGCCTGTAAACCGTTCCAGGCGGCCACGGTGGGTGAGGTCTTTGCCGGGCGCACCGGTTACACCGGCGAGGACGGCTTCGAGCTGATCCTACCGGCCGACCAGGCCCCCGCTCTGTGGGATCGGCTGACTGAGGCCGGCGCCCAGCCGTGCGGGCTCGGCGCCCGCGACAGCCTGCGCCTCGAGGCCGGACTCAACCTCAACGGCAACGAGATGGACGAGGAGACCACGCCGCTGGAGGCCGCGCTCGGGTGGACCGTGGCGTGGGCCCCGGAGGATCGCGACTTCGTCGGCCGTGCGGCACTCGAGGAGCAGCACCGCCAGGGCGTCGCCTGGCGCCTGATCGGCCTGGTGGTCGAGGGTCGCGCCCCGGCCCGCGCGGGCTACGTCGTGCGCACTGACGCTGGCGACGGGGTGATCACCAGCGGCGCCCATTCGCCGACCCTCGGCGGGCCCATCGCACTGGCCCGCATCCCCGCCGACGCCGAGGGCGATTTCCGCGTGGTCATCCGCAACCGCGAGGCCGCCGCGCGGCGTGTCAAACCGCCCTTCGTCCGCCATGGTAAGGTATGCGTCTAGCCCTTCCACGGCTTTCAGACGCGAATTCATCCCCGAATTGCGAGGAACGCATCCCATGAGTCAGGTACCTGAAGACCTCAAGTACACGCGCAACCACGAGTGGGTCCGCGTGGAAGCCGATGGCAGCGTGACGGTGGGGATCACCGAGCACGCCCAGGAGTCGCTGGGCGACCTGGTCTTCGTCGAACCGCCGGAGGCCGGAAGCCAGGTCCAGGCCGAAGAGGCGTGCGCGGTGGTCGAGTCGGTCAAGGCCGCCTCCGACGTCTACGCCCCGATCAGTGGCGAGGTCACCCAGGGCAACGAGGCCCTGGCCGACAACCCCGAGGCCGTGAACACCGACCCTTACGGCGATGGGTGGATCATGCGCATCCAGCCCGCCGACACTAGTGAGATCGACGGTCTTCTGGATGCCGCCGCCTATCAGGAGCTGGTGGCCGACGAGGGTTGAAACCCGTCCGCTAACACGGGACCCGAACGATGCCGTTTGTACCGCATACCGAGCAGGAGATCCGCGAGATGCTCGACGCCATCGGCGTCGAGCGGATCGAGGATCTCTTCGACGAAATCCCCGAATCGCTGCGTAAGGCGTCCATCGATGCCATCCCCGCCGGGATGAACGAGATGGAGGTGACGCAGCTTATGCGTCGCCGGGCCGCGCAGGACGTGCAGCCGGCCTGCTTCGTGGGCGCCGGCGCCTACGATCACCACGTTCCGGCGGCCGTCTGGGAGATCACCACCCGCGGTGAGTTCTACAGCGCTTACACGCCGTATCAGGCCGAGGCGTCGCAGGGCACCCTGCAGCTGCTCTACGAGTTCCAGACCATGATGTCGGAGCTCACCGGGCTGTACGCCTCCAACGCCTCGCTCTACGACGGCGCCACCGCGCTGGCCGAGGCGGTGCTCATGGCCGTGCGGGCCAACCGCAAGGCCAAGAGCAAGCGGGTACTGATGCCGCGCAGCGTGCATCCGTACTACCGGCGCGTGGTCGAGACCATTGTCGCCAACCAGGGCATCGAGCTGGTTGAGGCTCCCCTGGACGACACCGTCGGGCGCATCGATCCCGAGGCACTCGGCCGCTTCGAGGACGAACCCTTCGCCGCGGTGGTGGTCCCGCAGCCGAACTTCTTCGGCGCCCTCGAGGAGGTGGACCGCCTGACCGACTGGGCCCACGGTCTGAACGCCTTGGTCATTGCCGTGTGTAACCCGGTCGCTCTGGCGCTTTTGACCCCACCCGGCGAGTGGGGCAGCGAAGGCGCCGACATCGCCTGTGGCGAGGGGCAGCCGCTGGGCATCCCGCTGGCCTCCGGCGGCCCATACTTCGGCTACATGACCACGCGCAAGCAGCACGTGCGTCAACTGCCCGGCCGGATCGTCGGGCGAACGGTCGACGCCGACGGGCGAACCGGCTATACCTTGACATTGCAGGCCCGGGAGCAGCACATCCGCCGCTCCAAGGCGACGTCCAACATCTGCACCAACCAGGGGCTGATGGTCACCGCGGCCACCGTGCACCTGTCCCTGCTCGGTGCCGAGGGGCTCGCCCGCGTGGCGGCGGTCAGCCACGAGCGCACACGGGAGCTGGTACAGAAGCTGACAGCCATCGATGGAGTCGAGCGGCTCTTCGACGGCCCCTTCTTCCACGAGGTCCCGCTGCGGATCCCCGCGCCTGCCGAGGAGGTCCTGCCGACGCTCGCCCACCGCGGCGTACTCGGTGGCTACGACCTCAGTCAGGAATTCCCGGAGTGGGGTCCGGCGCTGCTCGTCTGCGCCACCGAGACCCGCACCTCCGAGGAGATCGACCGGTTCGCTGCGGCGCTGGCCGATGCCCTGCGCAACACCGGGCAGCGCGCCCGCGCCTGAGCCCCACAACCGCGCATCGTCGCGGAGGAGGTATCGCGCCATGGCCACCGTCACCCTCAAGGGCACCCCGTTCCGTACCTGCGGCGAGCTGCCGGGCACCGGCTCGGCAGCCCCGGATTTCCGGCTGGTTGACAGCGAGCTGCAGGATCACCGACTGGGCGACTTCGCCGGTCGGCGGCTGGTGCTCAACATCGTGCCGAGTCTCGACACCCCGGTGTGCAGCGCCTCGGCCAAGCGTTTCGATGAGCTGGCCCGCAGCCATGCGGAGGTCACCTTCGCCACCGTCTCCGCCGATCTGCCCTTTGCCCAGCAGCGCTTCTGTAGCGCGGAGGGCGTCGGCAACGTGGTGATGCTCTCGGCCATGCGCGATTCGGCCTTCGCCCGCGACTACGGCGTGCGCATCGAGGAGGGCCCCATGGAGGGCCTGTGCGCCCGGGCCGTGGTGATCATCGATGACGGCGGGCAGGTGGTGTACACGCAGCTCGTCCCCGAGATCGCCGAGGAACCCGACTACGACGACGTGCAGCGCGCCCTGTGATTATGACTGAGGAGTCCGAAGCTGTGCTCATCTATGACATCAGCCGTGAGGGCCGGCGTGCCTACGCCCAGGCCCCCAAGGAGGCGCCGGGGGCTGACAGCCTCCCGCGCCGTTTCCGCCGCCAGCGCCAGCCTCAACTGCCGCAGGTCTCGGAGCTGGAGACGGTGCGTCACTACACCCGGCTGTCGCAGAAGAATTTCTCCATCGACACCCATTTTTACCCGCTGGGCTCCTGCACCATGAAGTACAACCCGCGGGGTGCCAACAACCTCGCGATGCTGCCCCAGTTCCTCGAGCGCCATCCGCTGGCGCCCGACGAGACGGGGCAGGGCTTCCTGGCCTGCATCCACGAGCTCCAGCAGGATCTGGCCGTCGTCACCGGCATGCAGGATGTCACGCTGTCGGTGATGGCCGGCGCCCAGGGCGAGTTCGCCGGTGTGGCCATGATCCGCGCCTACCACGACGCACGCGGCGACGACGGGCGCACCGAGATCCTGGTGCCCGATGCGGCCCACGGCACCAATCCGGCCACTGCCACCATGTGCGGCTACAAGGTGCGCGAGATCCCCACCGGTGCCGACGGGGACGTCGACATGGAGGCGTTCAAGGCGGCCGTCGGACCGCAGACCGCCGGGATCATGCTCACCAACCCGTCGACCGTGGGGGTCTTCGAGCGGCGCATCGAGGAGATCGCCATGACCGTCCACGAGGCCGGCGGCCTGCTCTACTACGACGGCGCCAACCTCAACGCCATCCTCGGCAAGGCGCGGCCCGGGGACATGGGCTTCGACGTCATCCACATGAACCTGCACAAGACGTTCTCCACGCCCCACGGCGGCGGGGGACCGGGTGCCGGTGCGGTGGGCGTCAGCGAGCGCCTGCTACCCTACCTACCCATCCCCCGGGTCACCCGGGAGGGCGATCACTACCGCTGGCTCACCGAGACGGACTGCCCGAGTTCCATCGGCCGGCTGTGCACCTTCAACGGCAACTCCGGGGTGCTGCTGCGCGCGTACGCCTACATGCGCATGCTCGGCCGCGAGGGCATGCCCCGGGTGGCCGAGTACTCGACGCTCAACGCCAACTACCTGATGACCCGGCTGCGCGAGGCCGGCTTCACCGTGGCCTACCCGGAGCGCCGGGCCAGCCACGAGTTCATCGTCAGCCTCAAGCACGAGGCCAAGGAGCTCGGCGCCAACGTCATGGACTTCGCCAAGCGCCTGCTCGATCTCGGCTACCATGCGCCGACCACCTACTTCCCCCTGTTGGTGCCCGAGGCGTTGCTCATCGAGCCGACCGAGACCGAGTCCAAGCGCGAGCTCGACGGCTTCGTCGACGCCATGGTGCGCATCCGCGAGGAGGCGCGCGAGAACATCGACATGGTCAAGGGCGCTCCGTACCGCCTGCCCGTGCGCCGGCTCGACGACGTCAAGGCCGCGCGTGAGCTCGATCTGCGCTGGGAAGGCTAACGAACACCCACGACAAGGAGGATTCAATGTCCGCCATTATCAGCGGCTCTGTCGCTTTCGACACCATCATGGTGTTCCACGACCGCTTCCGGAACCACATCCTGCCGGAGCAGGTCCACATCCTGAACGTCTCGTTCCTGGTGCCGCAGCTGCGCCGCGAATACGGCGGCTGCGCCGGCAACATCGCCTACAACCTGAAGATGCTCGGTGAGGAGCCGCTCACCCTGGCCACCGTCGGCGCCGACATCGGCAGCTACGCCGACTGGATGACAAGCCACGGCATCGAGCAGCGCTATATCAGCACGCTCAACGAGCACTACACTGCCCAGGCCTACATCACCACCGACATGGACGACAACCAGATCACGGCGTTCCACCCGGGCGCCATGGGCGACGCCCACAAGGTTGACGTCCCCACCGACGCCGGCGGCAAGGTCGGGGTGGTCGCCCCCAACGGCCCGGAGGGCATGGTCAAGCACGCCCGGCAGTTCGTCGACGCCGGTATCCCGTTCATCTTCGACCCGGGCCAGGCCATGCCGGCGTTCGACGGTGATCAGCTGCGTGAGTTCGTCGAGGGCGCCACCTGGGTGGCGGTCAACGACTACGAGTCGCGCCTGCTCACCGAGAAGACCCACATGGAGCTCGAGGACATCGCGAACAAGGTCGAGGCGCTGATCGTGACCCGCGGCGCCGAGGGCTCCCACATCTACACCAACGGCCAGATCATCCACGTGCCGGCGGCACCGATCAGCCAGGTCGCCGACCCCACGGGTTGCGGCGACGCCTTCCGGGCCGGGCTGCTCTTCGGCCTGCTGCGCGATCTGGACTGGGAGACCACCGGCCGTATCGCCTCGCTGATGGGCGCGATCAAGGTCGAGCAGAGCGGTACGCAGAACCACTCCATCGACGCCGATAGCTTCAAGAGCCGCTACGAGTCGGCCTTCGGCACCCGCCTCGACGTGGCCATCGGCCGCTGAGGCGACCCCTTTCGACGGTATCTGATGGCCCCCGCCAGGCGGCGGGGGCCATCGGTCAACGGTTGCCGGAGCCGTCCCGTGCCCAGCAGCGGACGCTACAGCATTGATCCCGCCACAGGGCTCCTGCACCCGGCCCGCCACTGCCCTTCACCGAATCACGGCCCCCGCCCGCCTGGCTGCGTCGTCGACCTGCTAGTCCTCCACGCCATCAGCCTGCCCCCCGGGGAGTTCGGCGGCGGCTGGATCGACGAGCTGTTCACCAACCAGCTCGACCCGGCGGCTCACCCCACCTTTGAGTCGATCGCCGATCTGCGCGTCTCTGCCCACCTGCTCATCGACCGCCAAGGCAATGTCACGCAGTACGTACCGTTCCACCGCCGCGCGTGGCACGCCGGCCGCTCGTCGTTCCGGGGACGCCCCGAGTGCAACGACTTCTCGGTGGGGATCGAGCTCGAGGGCGACGAGCGCACTCCGTTCACGGAGGCTCAGTACGTGACGCTGCTCCCGGTGGTACAGACGCTGCGGGCCCGCTACCCGGCGATCAAGCCGGATCGCATCGCCGGCCACAGCGATATCGCCCCGGGACGCAAGACGGACCCGGGGCCGGCCTTCGACTGGCAGCGACTGCTCAAGGCGCTCTGAGCGGCCGCTCAGGCGTGCTCGGGACACTTGAGGCTATGCACCGCCTCGCTGCCGTCATCGATCCGCACGGCCGTCAGCGTATTGCCCCACTGGCAGCCCGTGTCGATGCTCAGCACCCCGTGGTCATTGTGGAAGCCAAGCAGCGACCAATGCCCGGTCACCAGCTTCACCGGATCCGGCGAGGCGCGCAGCCTCCTCCGGGCGACAAACCATGGGTAGTGCCCCTCTGGGGCACGGTCGGGTCGACCCTTCTCGCGCAGCAGCAGCCGACCCTGACCGTCGACGAAGCGCATGCGCATGAAGGCGTTGGTGATGAAGCGCAGCCGGTCGTAGCCCTCGAGCTCGTCGGACCACTCGATGGGCCGGTTGCCGTAGATGTTGTCCATCAGGTCGTCGAGGGGGATGTCGCCGCGCAGGGCCCGCTCCAGCTCGTGGGCGCGCAGCTTCGCCTCGGCCACGCTCCAGGCCGGCGGCAGGCCGGCGTGGGCCATGGCGTAGCCCAGGCTCTCGTCGACGTGCATCAGCGGCCGGCGCCGCAGCCACTCGATCAGCTCATCGACGTCCGGGGCATCCAAGGTGCCGCGCAGGGTATCGGCGTTCTTCAGCCGGCCGTGGCCACTCCAGACCGACATCAGGTGGATGTCGTGGTTGCCGAGGACGGTGATCGCCCGATCGCCGAGCTCGTTGCGCACCAAGCGCAGCACACCGAGCGAGTCCGGGCCACGGTTGACCAGATCGCCCACGAACCAGATCGTGTCCTGCGCCGGATCGAAGCGGATCTGCTCCAGTAGTCGCTTGAGCGGGTCGCAGCATCCCTGAATGTCACCGATCGCGTACGTGGCCAATGGCAGCCTCCTTCCTCTGCATGACGCCTACGGGATCTCGGCGGGTCAGGGTCTCACGTCCCGGCGGCGGCCTGCAGCTTTTTCTCCAGGGCCTCGAGCAGGGCCCGGTGGGCCTGGACGAAGGCATCGATTCCCTCGCGCTCAAGTTCTGCGAGGACACCGTCGAGGTCGATGCCCTGCGCCCGCAGCTCGTCGAGCACCGCGGGCGCCTGCTCGAGCCGCTCGGTGATCCGCTCCTGCGGCTGGCCGTCCCGGCGGTATGCCTCGTAGGTGGCCGGCGGCAAGGTGGTGACGGTCTCCGGGCCGGCAAGCGCCTCGACATAGTAGGTCTCCGGGTAGCGCTCGCCCTTGACCCCGGTGCTAGCCCAGAGCAGCCGCTGGGGCCGCGCTCCGGCCTCGGCCAGGGCGGCGAAGCCGGCGCCGTGGAAGATCTCCCGATAGACCGAGTAGGCGGTCCGCGCGTTAGCGATGGCCGCCTGCCCGGGCGGCACGGGCGCCGACGCATCGTCCGACAACAGCGGATCGATCTTGGCGTCGAGGCGGCTGATGAACAGGCTCGCCACCGACGCCGGCGCGGCGACCGGATCCCCGGCCTGACGGCGCCGCTCAAGGGCGCGCACGTACGCATCGGCCACCTGCCGGTAGCGCTCGACCCCGAAGATCAGGGTCACGTTCACCGGTATGCCCCGGACCGTCAGCTCCTCGAAGGCCTCCACGCCGGCCGAGGTGGCGGGGACTTTGATCATGACGTTGGGCTCGCCGGCCTCGGCGGAGAGGCGCAGAGCCTCCGTGACTGTGCCGCGCGCATCCCCGGCCAGATCCGGTGACACCTCCATACTGACGTAGCCGTCGACGCCGTCGCTGGCCTCATAAACCCGACGCAGGACCCGCGCCGCGGCGCGGATGTCGTCCATGGCCAGCGCCTCGAAGACCGCTTCCGGGTCACGGCCGACCTGCCCGATCGCCTCGGTGATGGCCTGGTCGTAGGCGTCGGTGCCACCGATCGCCTTCTGGAAGATGGCCGGATTGGTGGTCACGCCGCTCAGCCCGTCCTCCCGGACCAGGCGCTCCAGCTCCTCCGGCAGCATGCCGCGATGGATGTTGTCGTACCAGACGCTCTGCCCGACGCCGGCCAGCCCTCGAAGCGGATTGTCCGTCATGACCCCTCTCAATGCCTTAGTTTATCTGATGGTTGGATCAGTATAACGAGGGGGTCCGGGGACGGAAACCGCGGAACGGCCGGCACCCGCCGCCCTCACGATGGGCCCCGCTAGCCGCTATAATGAGCGGTTTATCACCCATCCGTGGAGAGGCTCATGCCTACGCGATCCCGGACGGCGGCGCTGGTGCTGCTCGCCCTGCTGATCCTCGCCGGTGGCTGCGGCCAGAAGGCCGATCTCTACCTCCCCGACGAAAGCGGCGAAGAGGACCCGTCATGACGCACCCCGGCTTCACCCGACACGATGACCGCCTGTGGGTGGAATCACTGCCCCTCGACGAGGTGGCCGAGCGTTACGGCACCCCCTGTTACGTCTACTCCCGCGCCGCTATCGAGGCGCGCTGGAATCGCTACCGCACCGCCCTCGGCAGCGATGCCGATATCTGCTACGCAGTCAAGGCCAACGGCAACCTCGGCCTGCTCAATCTGCTCGCCCGCCACGGCGCCGGCTTCGACATCGTCTCGGGCGGCGAACTGGAACGGGTCCTGCGCGCCGGCGGGGAAGCCGCGCGGGTGGTCTTCTCCGGCGTTGGCAAGGGCACCGACGAGATCCGCCGCGCGCTGCGCGCCGGCATCCGCTGCTTCAACGTGGAGTCCGCCGCCGAGCTCGAACGCATCGCCGGCGTCGCGGAGGCCGAGGGCACCCCGGCGCCGGTGGCCCTGCGGGTCAACCCCGACGTCAACCCCGAGACCCACCCCTACATCGCCACCGGACTGGCACAGAGCAAGTTCGGGATCGCCCTCGACGAGGCCGAAGCCCTCTATCGGCAGGCGGCCGACGACCCACGCCTGCAGGTACGCGGCATCGCCTGCCACATCGGCTCGCAACTGCTCTCGGTGGCTCCCCTGACCGAGGCCGCCGAGCGGCTGGCGGCACTGGCGCGCCGTCTGCAGGAGCAGGGGATCGTCCTGGACCACGTCGACGCCGGCGGGGGGCTCGGGGTGCACTACGTCGATGAGCGGCCACCGAGCCCGGCGGAGCACATCGAGGCCGTCACGGCGCCGCTGCGGGATCTCGGGGTAGCGGTTCTGGTCGAGCCGGGCCGGGCCATCGTCGCCGAGGCCGGCGTCCTGGTCACGCGCATCGAGTATCTCAAACAAAACGGAGGCAGGGAGTTCGCCATCGTCGACGCCGGCATGAACGACTACCTGCGCCCGGCGCTCTACGACGCCGCCCACACCGTCGAGTCCATCGCCCCGACGAGCGCGCACTGCCGCCCGGTGGATGTGGTCGGACCGGTGTGCGAGTCCGCAGATACCTTCGCCCGCGATTGCCCGCTGCCGGCCGCCGCCGGCGGTCTGCTGGCCATCCGCAGCGCCGGCGCCTACGGCGCCGTCATGGCTTCAGCGTATAACGCCCGGCCTCGGCCGCCGGAGGTACTCGTCGACGGTCCCCGGAGCCACCTGATCCGCCGCCGTGAGACCCTCGACGAGCTGATGACCGGGGAAGCGTCTCTACCGGAGGACTGAAGCCGTGCGCTTTACCAAGATGGAGGCGCTGGGCAACGACTTCGTCGTCCTCGACGGCGTCCGCCAGCGCCTGGAGCTGACCACCGAGACCATCCGCAGCCTGGCCGACCGCCGGCTCGGCGTCGGCTGTGACCAGCTGCTGGTCGCCGAGCCGCCGGCGCACGTCGCCGCCGACGTCCGCTACCGGATCTTCAACGCCGACGGCGGCGAGGTCGAGCATTGCGGCAATGGCGTCCGCTGTCTGGCCCGCTTCCTAATCGACGAGGGGCTGGCCGCGCCGGGGGTGCTGCGGATCGAGACGGACGGCCGGATCACCGAGGCGGAGCCCCGCGACGACGGCCAGGTGAGCGTCGACATGGGTCCACCGGAACTCGAGCCCGCACGGATCCCGTTCCAGGCGCCGGTGAGGCAGGAGGCGTACCGGCTGGCCACTAGCAGCGGTGAGCGGACCATCGGTGCGGTCTCGTTGGGCAACCCGCACGCCGTCCTCCGCGTCGACGACGTCGACACCGCCGCCGTGGCCGAGCTTGGGGCCGAAATCGAGCGGCACGCGCGCTTCCCGCGGCGGGTCAACGTCGGCTTCATGGAGGTCTGCAGCCGCGATCGGATCCGTCTGCGTGTCTTCGAGCGCGGCGTCGGCGAGACGCCGGCCTGCGGCACCGGGGCGTGTGCCGCCGTGGTCGCCGGCCGCCTGCGCGACTGGCTCGACACCACGGTGACCGTGGAGCTGACCGGCGGAGTGCTCGTGATACACTGGCGCGGTCCCGGGCGCTCGGTGTGGATGACCGGCCCGGCACGCACCGTTTTCCGCGGCGAGATCGAGCTACCCGCCTCCGCCGCGGTGACGCCCCGGGGACCGACCCGCTAAGCAAGCAGGACGAACGGTGTGACAGAGAGCGCGAAGCGTGAAGAGGCCCCGCTGCTCGACGAGGCCGAGGTGGCCGCCTACCTGGTCGAACACCCCGACCTGCTGCACCGCCACCCCGAGGTTCTCGCGCGGCTCGAACTCCGCCACGACTGCGGCGATGCCACCTCGCTGATCGAACACCAGGTCCGGGTCCTGCGCGAGGAGAGTGCGGGGCTGCGCCGGCGTCTCGACGACATGGTCCGGGTGGCCCGGCAGAACGAGGGAACCGCCGAACGGCTCCACGAGCTGACCCTGGACCTGTTCGCCGCCGACGACCTGCAGGCGGCGGTCGAGGCCCTGCGTGCCGGACTGCGCGAGGGTTTCCAGGCCGATGCCGTCGGTCTGCTGCTCATCGCCCCGGAGCAGGGCAGTGCCGCGGCGCGCGAGCCCCTCCCCGAGTTGCTCGGCGACGGCGACCCGACGCTGACCTGCTTCAGGCCCCTGCTCGAGCGCGGCCGCCCCAGCTGCGGGGCACCCACCGACGCCCAGGCCCGGACCATCTTTCCGGACACCGAGACAACCGTGGCCAGTGCCGCACTGGTACCGATGATCGACGAGCGTGCCGTGGGCGTGCTCGGCATCGGCAGCAGCGATCCCCAGCGCTACCACCCGGGCCAGGGCACGGTCTTCCTGCGCCGGCTCGGTACCACCGCGGCGCGCGTATTCGACCGGCTCCTGCACCGGGGGTAGCCTTGGACCTTAGCTGGCTGGAGCGGTTCGACCGCCACCTGGCCACGGAGCGCCGCCTGGCTGAACCGACACGGCAGCGCTACCGCCAGGATCTGGAGGCCTTCGCCGCCTATTGCGCCGAGCAGGACCTCTCCAGCTGGTCCGCCGTGAATCACGACGTGGTCCGTGCCTGGGTCGCCCGCGGCCGCCGTCGCGGCCTGGCCGGCCGCACCCTAGGCCGGCAGCTGGCCGCGCTGCGCAGCTTCTATCGCTTCCTGATCCGGGAAGGGGCGGCCGCCGCGGACCCGGCCGCCGAGGTGCGTCCGCCACAGACCCCGCGGCGCCTGCCCGGCACCCTCGACCCGGACGAGGCGGCCGGACTGCTCGACGGCGCCGACTTCGAGCACCCGCTCCAGGCCCGCGACGCCGCGCTCTACGAGCTCATCTACTCCAGCGGGCTGCGCCTCTCCGAGGTGGTCGGGCTGAACGTGATGGACATCGACCGGCGCGACGGGCTGGTCCGCGTGCTGCGCGGCAAGGGCGCCAAGGACCGGGTGGTGCCGGTCGGACGCCAAGCCCTGCGAGCCCTCGACGCCTGGCTCCGCCACCGACCGGCTTGGGCGGACGCCGAGGAGACCGCCGTGTTCGTCGGCCGCCACGGTGCGCGGCTGGGTCCGCGCACCGTGCAGCGCCGGCTCCAGCGCCTGGCCCGACTGCGCGGGGTCCAACGGCGGGTCCACCCGCACATGCTCCGCCACTCCTTCGCCACACACATGCTCGAGTCCAGCGGCGACCTGCGCGCCGTCCAGGAGCTGCTCGGGCACGCCGACATCTCCACCACCCAGATCTACACGCACCTCGACTTCCAGCACCTGGCCCAGGTCTACGACCGCGCCCACCCCCGGGCCCGGCGGCGCCGGGACCCGGATCCGGAGTGAACCGCGGGCTCGGTGCCACGGCAGCGTCGACCCGCGGGCGATGCTCTCGGGTACAATGAGCGGCGCGAACACTCAGGAGGCCGATCTTGGAAACACTGCACGGCACCACCATCCTCGCCGTCCGCCGCGAGGGGCAGGTCGCCCTCGGCGGCGACGGACAGGTCACCCTCGGGCACACGGTGCTCAAGGGCAACGCGCGCAAGGTCCGCCGGCTCTACCACGGCCGGGTTCTGGCCGGTTTTGCCGGCGCCACGGCGGACGCATTCACACTGTTCGAGCGCTTCGAGGCGCAGCTTGAGAAGCACCACGGGCAACTGGCCCGCTCCGCCGTCGAGCTGGCCAAGGAGTGGCGCTCGGACCGCGTCCTGCGCCGCCTGGAGGCCCTGCTCGTGGTCGCCAACACCGAATCCCTACTGACGCTCTCCGGTACCGGCGACGTCATCGAGCCGGAGCACGACCTGATGGCCGTCGGCTCCGGCGGTCCCTACGCCCAGGCCGCCGGCCGGGCCCTGCTCGAGTCCACCGAATTGCCCGCGGCCCAGATCACCCAGCGGGCGCTGGAGATCGCCGGCGATATCTGCGTCTATACCAACCGCCACATCACCGTGGAGACGCTGCCCGAGACCCGTGAGGAGTCGTAACGACATGTCGGAAGCCACGATGACCCCGCGCGAGATCGTCCAGGAGCTGGACAAGCACATCGTCGGCCAGGGCGAGGCGAAGCGCGCCGTGGCCATCGCCCTGCGCAATCGCTGGCGGCGCATGCAGGTCGACGAGCCGCTGCGCAGCGAGATCACCCCCAAGAACATCCTCATGATCGGCCCCACTGGCGTCGGCAAGACCGAGATCGCCCGCCGGCTGGCACGGTTGGCGCGGGCGCCGTTCATCAAGATCGAGGCGACCAAGTTCACCGAGGTCGGCTACGTCGGCCGCGACGTCGAGTCGATCATCCGCGACCTCACCGACCTGGCCCTGAAGCTGGTTCGCGAAGAGGCCATGGCCGAGATGCGCCACAAGGCCGATCGGGCCGTTGAGGACCGCCTGCTCGACACCCTGCTGCCCGGGCCCAGCGGCGGCGGACCCGAGGACGTAGAGAACCGCACCCGGGAGAAGTTCCGGCAGAAGCTGCGCAACGGCGAACTCGACGACCGCGAGATCGAGGTCGAGGTCCAGGCCAGCGGGCCCGGCGTGGACATCATGGCTCCGCCGGGGATGGAGGAGATGTCCAACCAGCTCCAGGGGCTGTTCCGCAACATGGGCCAGGAGCGGACCCAGCGGCGCAAGCTAACCGTCGCCGAGGCCAAACGGGTGCTGCGGGACGAGGAAGCCGCCAAACTGGTCAACGAGGAAGAGGTCAAGGCCGAGGCCGTCAAGCGGGTCGAGGAGCAGGGCATCGTCTTCCTCGATGAGGTCGACAAGGTCACCAAGCGTGCCGAGCAGAGCGGCGGCGGGGACGTCTCCCGCGAGGGCGTCCAGCGCGACCTGCTGCCGCTGGTCGAGGGCGCCACGGTCTCCACCAAGCACGGCATGGTGCGTACCGACCATATCCTGTTCATCGCCTCCGGCGCCTTCCACGTTGCCAAGCCCTCGGATCTGATCCCAGAGCTCCAGGGGCGCCTGCCCATCCGCGTTGAACTGGAGGCCCTGGGCACCGAAGAGTTCGTGCGCATCCTCACCGAGCCGAGCAGCTCGCTGGTGGCGCAGTACCGGGCCCTGATGGCCGCCGAGGGATTGACCCTGGAATTCACCGACGACGGCGTGCGCCGCATCGCCGAGATCGCCCGTCAGGTCAACGAGCGAACCGAGAACATCGGCGCCCGGCGCCTGCACACCGTGATGGAACGCCTGCTCGAGCAGCTCTCCTACGAGGCGGCGGACCACAGCGGCCAGACCCGCACCGTCGATGCGGCCTATGTGGAAGAGCACCTGGCCGGCCTGGCCGAGGACGAGGACCTGAGTCGGTACATCCTGTGACCGGCCCATCCGAGACAACCCGCAGGGGCGGGTAGGGGGAGGACAGCGTGAGCGACGACAAGACCACCCACTTCGGCTACCGCGAGGTCCCGCTGGAGGAGAAGGCCAAGCGGGTCGGCTCGGTTTTCGATTCGGTGGCGGACCGCTACGACTTCATGAACGACCTGATGTCCGGTGGCCTGCACCGCATCTGGAAACGCCAGACCATCGGCCAGACCGTGCTGCGCCCGGGCCACGAGGTTCTGGACATCGCTTCGGGCACCGGCGATCTGGCCAGCCTGGCGCTGCCCCGCGTTGGCCCCGAAGGCCGGGTGGTGATGAGCGACATCAACCTCTCCATGCTCGCCCGGGGGCGGGACCGCATGATCGACGAGGGCGTCGGCGAACAGGCTGCTTGCGTCCTTGCCGACGCCGAGGAACTGCCCTTTCCCGACGCCTCCTTCGATCGGGTGACCATCGGTTTCGGTCTGCGCAACGTCACCCGCAAGGAAAACGCCCTGGCCGAGATGCGCCGCGTGCTACGCCCCGGTGGACGGGCTGTGATCCTCGAGTTCTCCCACGTGTACGTCTCGGCACTGCGACCACTCTACGACCTCTACTCCTTCCGCATCATGCCGATGATGGGCAAGCTGGTGGTCAACGATGCGGAGAGCTACCGCTACCTGGCCGAGTCGATCCGCATGCACCCCGAGGCCCCGGTGCTCAAGGGCATGATGGAGGAGGCCGGCTTCGAGGACTGCGACTACACCCTGCTCACCGCCGGTGTGGCTGCCATCCACACCGGCTGGGTCTACTGAAGACGCCGATGCCATGCTCGACGCCCTGATCAACCGCTGGATCCACCTGGATCCCGACGCCGCCGAGCTGCTCGCCCCGCTGCTCGGCCGGCGGGTGCGTCTGAGCGTGGAGGGATTCCCGCACTTGGTGGTGCGCTTCCGCGAATCGGGTGTCGTGCTCTGCGGCAGCGGGGCCGACGCCGACGAGGAGACCGACGCCGAGATCATCGCCAGCCGCGAGGCACTGACGGCGCTACTGAGTCAGGGCAGCGACGCCGTGGGACGACTGCGCATCCGCGGTGAGGTGGCGGTGGTCGAGCACCTGCGCAACCTGTTCAGCGGCCTGCGCCCGGACTGGGAGGAACCGCTGGCGCGCCTGCTCGGCGACCCATTGGCACAGTGGAGCGCCGACACCCTGCGCAACGCAGGCCGCTGGCTCAACGACAGCGCGCAGCAGAGCGCCACCGACCTCGGCGAGTGGCTGGCCGAGGAGTCCGGCCTAGTGCCGGAGCCCGAGCGCGCCCGCGCCTTCCTGGAAGACGTGGACCGCCTGCGCGCTGACACCGACCGCCTCGCCGCACGCATCCAGCGGCTGGAACGAGGGCGCTGATGATCGGACCGCGTCGCCTGTTGCGCCTGACCCGGATCCAGCTGGTGATGCTCCGCAACGGCGTCGACGACGTCGTGTTGGCGGCCCCCATCTTCCGCCCGCTGCGCTTTCTGGTCATCTTCATGCCCTGGCGCTGGGTACGGCGCAAGGTCCCCCGCGGGGTGCGCGTCCGGCGTGCCCTGGAGGAGCTGGGACCGATCTTCGTCAAGCTCGGGCAGATCCTGTCGACGCGCCAGGACTTGCTCCCGGCCGACGTTGCCCGTGAGCTGGCGCGGCTACAGGACCGGGTGCCGCCGTTCCCCCACGAGGACGCCCGGCGCATCGTCGAGCGGACCTACGGTTGCCCCATCCAGGACGTCTTCGCCCACTTCGAGGACACCCCCATCGCCTCGGCCTCTATCGCCCAGGTCCACGGCGCGCAGCTGCACGACGGCAGCGAGGTGGTGGTCAAGGTGGTACGCCCGGGCATCCCGGCGGTCATCCGCCGCGACCTGGACCTGCTACATACCGCCGCCGCCCTGGCCGAGCGCTACGTACCCGACGCACGACGTCTGCACCCGGTGGACGTCATCCGCGAGTTCGAGAAGAACCTCTACGACGAGCTCGACCTCATGCGCGAGGCGGCCAACGCCTCGCAGCTGCGGCGCAACTTCGAGAACTCGGAGCTGCTCTACGTGCCAGCCGTCTACTGGCGCTACACCGGGCGCAACGTAATGGTCATGGAGCGGGTGCACGGGTTGCCGATCAGCGACATCGAGGCCCTCAAGGCCCACGGCATCGACCTCAAGAAGCTCGCCGAGCGCGGCACCGAGATCTTCTTTACCCAGGTCTTCCGCGACAGCTTCTTCCACGCGGACATGCACCCGGGCAACATCTTCGTCGACCCCACGCGGCCCACCGAGCCGCGTTACATCGCGATCGACTTCGGCATCATGGGTTCGCTGGCACCGACGGACCACCACTACCTGGCCGGTAATTTCATGGCCTTCTTCAACCGGGACTACCGGCGGGTGGCCGAATTGCACGTCGAGTCGGGATGGGTCCCGGCGGGTACCCGGGTCGAGGAGTTCGAGGCCGCCATCCGTACCGTCTGCGAACCGGCCTTCGCCCGCCCGCTGCACGAGATCTCCTTCGCCCAGCTGCTGCTGCGGCTGTTCCAGACCGGCCGGCGCTTCAACATGGAGGTGCAGCCGCAGCTGGTGCTGCTGCAGAAGACCCTGCTCAACATCGAGGGGCTGGGCCGCAACCTCTACCCCGATCTGGACCTGTGGACCACGGCCAAACCATTCCTGGAGCGCTGGATGCGCGAGGAGCTGGGCCCGGCGGCAGCGCTGCGCAACATCCGCAAACAGCTGCCGGAGTGGGGGGACAAGCTACCGGAGCTGCCCAACCGAATCGACCGCGGGCTGGACGACCTGGCCAGCATGCGCGCGGAACTCCACCGCCACTGCCAGGAGATGGAACAGCTGCGTCGGGAGGTCGACCGGGGCAACCGACGGGTCTACGCCGCCATCGCCGGGGCTGCGCTGATCATCGCCGCCGTGCTCAGCCACACCGGCGAGGGGACGCCCGAGGCCTGGGCCGATGTGCCCCCGGCCACCTGGGGCCTGGGCGGACTGGGGCTGATGGCTTTGGTTCTGGCCCTGGCGG
>NZ_JAJNRD010000029.1:0-28015 GCF_022228055.1 Halorhodospira sp. 9621 | reverse complement strand
GCCAAGCGTCTTTGAGGTCGTTTGGGCAAACTTTGGCCAGCGGCAAAACTTCGACAAATCAGAACCTTATGAACATACCTCCACTGATCAGAGGGTTATAAAGGCTTTCTGGCTCGCTTGTGCAGAAGCGCGCCGTCCAGTTACTGCACTCGGCGCGGTTGTCAACCGGACCGGTCCGATTCCTGATCAATACAGGATGTGCCCAATGAACCACGGCGCAGGTCACCGGGCCACCGTGCTATCGCCCCTCGACGACCCTCAGTAAAGCAGCACAGAACGCGGGCAGGTCGTCCGGCCGGCGACTGCTGATGTGCCCCCCATCCACGGCCACCTCCTGATCGACCCAGTGGGCCCCTGCGTTGCGCAAGTCATCGATTAAGGCCGGTGAGCTGGTATAGGTTCGCCCCGCCACCACGCCCGCCGAGATAGTCACCCACGGTCCGTGGCAGATTGAAGCGACCACTTTGCCAGCCTCCGACATGCGAGCCGTCAGCGCTCTGACGATCTCGGACCGGCGCAGCTTGTCGGGTGCCCAACCTCCGGGGATGACCAGCACATCGAATTGCCCCGGGTCGGCATTCGACAACTCGATATCGGCGGTCTGCGGATAGCCATGCTTGCCAAGATAACGCTCCCCAGCCCTGGGCCCGGCAACCGTTACCCCCAGGCCCGCCTCAATGAGGCGGTACTTCGGGTACTGGAGTTCGAGATCCTCGTAGTCCGTATCAACAAGGATCAGGGCATGGCCGCTCGCGTGATGCGTCATGGGAGCCTCCTGCGCGGTTCATTGGCGACATGCCAACCCGCCCCTTGGGCACCAGACAACCCGCTCCGGCTAGGGCAGAAGCGCATGGGGCGCGATCTACCCTGCGCGCTCCCTTCGAGCACCTCCAGGACACACCGCCCACGGCGCTGCTGGTGATGATGACCGACGGCTTCGGGCCGACACCGGTAAAGCCTCCGGCCTATCCGGTGCTCTGGACGCTGACCCGGAGGGTGAGTCGGACATCCATCGGGAACCGCATCCGAATGAACCATTCCTCAGCACTGAGACAAAAGGAATTTTCTAAGTTTCCGACAGACTGTGTCCATTTCCTTTTGCCACTCCTCTCTATCCCAATGAATCAATGGCCCCTCACCTCCGGACGTTGCGTCAACCAACATCTGAAGCGCACTTTTTTCGAACCCCTCTTCTACAGCCTTTTTGACAACCCATCCACCGAGCCCGTGTAGCGAATTTCTGTAACGCTGCCGGGCAGTTTTAGACTTATTATCAAGATCAGACCACTCCCAAAAACCTTGAAAGATCCTCAAGAGATCGCGCGATAAATCACGTTCCTTGGCTGGGGCAACTCCGCATCGCCAGTCGTTGATCCAGGACTCATTTGGGTTCATTTTCTTTCAATTCCTATCGCTCGGGCTCAGGGACACCGCAAAGCGCCGTCCGCTGCATGCTGGTATCAAACGCCAATCTCGGCCGTTCCCCTGCACTTGGGGAACAAGCTGCAACCCCAAAAGGCTTTGCCTGCATTCGCCCCACTCCTCGCCTCCCTCCTCACCATCCGTGCCCCGCATTGCGGACATGGCGGTGACTCCGCGTGCTGGGATACTGCGCCTGCAGCCTCTTGATCGTCGCCCCCGGCTCCAGGGGATTGATGCTCCGTTTCCAGACTCCGGTCCGCTTGCCTCTGACCGGCAGGCTCTGCCTGCTTCGCCGCCGAAAATTCCGGCAGAGACGCCAGTTGCATACGAAGGCCTTCAACGCTGTAGGCATGCTTCGCCGGAACTTGGATCATTGGGAGTGACACCGCCTCACAAACCTCCGCCAGAAAATGGTCTCGGGCTCCCCGTCTACTTTTTTGGTGCGACTTGTCGTCAAGCTCGACGACCGCAACTACCGAAAGGTCGTCCCTGGCGCATAAGACAAAGTCAAAGTGCTTGCTACTGATCTTATTAAAGGCCCGCTGCCATGCCTTGCGATCAGCCATGGACCGCACGTTGATGATATCGGCCACCCGTACCTTCCCGAAGATCCGGTACTCGTTCCCGACAGCTTGGTCCAGAACGCCGAGGAACGACCGCTCTGCTGGTGAGAACAGCGCTGATGCTTTGGTGTACGGAAAGCCGACTCCACCACCTCTTGGCCCGCCCTGAGACCTCAACCATACGGCTACCGCGGAAACCAACACCGCGAGCGCAGCAACAAACAAAAACCACTCCATACTGATTCCCTTTCGCTCCACCCCTACGTCTTACACCCGAGTCACTCGGCATGGGTATTTGCGGATGCTTAGGTCATTTAAGGAGCTCTGAGCAGGATCTGCGAGGACCGAAAGAGCTTCCGTGATTCGGTTTTCTAATACTCGTTCGATTTTCTCTCTCGAGAAGACTTGACTCATCACATGACCTCTAAAAGTGGTATCGACAGATTCTGTGTGTGCGGCCGGGCGTGATTAAGCAATTCCTGCGCGGTCTACCGAGATTCAGCTGGGCCGCAAACGAACCGTCCAGCGCTCCAGCTCTTCCCGACTTATCTCCGCCTGCCCCAGTAAGACCAACAGTTCCTCCTGGCGCGGCTGGCCGAAGGCGAGGCGGTACGTGGCCAGCTGGTGCTTGAGGCGCTCGAAGGCGGCCACCTCCCTCGTGTAAGGGAGGGTCGGCACGCGACGCTGAATCCGATAAGGACCGGGCGCGATCCAGTACGGCACCAAGTCGTCGGCGGCATCCTCCCGGGCCCTCTGGTCCGCGACGGCGAAGAGCAACACCCACAGGTCCCGGCCGGGCGCCCAGCCTTCCAAGGCCTGTTCGCGGAAGCGCGCCGCGACGTTGCGGCGCACGGCGTGGCCCTTGTAGCGGTGGATGCGGCCCTCACGCTGCTCCAGGTCCACCGGGTTGCTCGGCAAATTCCAGTGCACCAGCCGGTGGCACCAGGGGTGAAAGTCCAATCCCTCTTGGCCGATGGAGGTGCTGGTGAGCACGAAGGGGCGGAAGGGGCTGTTGAAGGCGGCCCGGACCTCGTCCTGACTGAGCCGCCCCTGCTCGGTGCGCTGGTCGCCGAAGCGCTGGGCGAAGACGGTGCGGATGCGCAGCTCCGACCAGGCCACGCCGCCCCGGCCATCGCACTCCGGGAACTGGACGTGAACGCGCGACGGACGCGGCTCGATATGGGCGGCGAGCTCCTCGGCACAGCTGCGGGCCACCGCCTCCGCCGAGGCGCCCTCGGCCCAGCCGTGCTGCTCCCAGGCCAAGTGCCAGGCCTCGTCCAGGACCGCCTGGAGGTTGCCGGCCACGGCGTACTGCATCACGCGCCGCCAGTAGGCGCCACCCTCCTCACCGCCCCCGCGGCCGTAGAGCTGATGCAGCAGCCCGATGACCGGGGGCCGGTTGAACAGACGCCAGAACGCCATGGCGATCCGGGCCGCCAGGGCGCGGCGGGTGACGTCGTCCAGCCCGGCGCTGCCTAGCGTCCGGGCCGCCACCACTCCCGGGGCGCCGAGCGCCAGGTCCGTGACCAGGTCCACCAGGCCCTCCGGCTGGCGGCCCAGCGAGGCGGTATCGAGCGTCAGCAGGTCCTCGAGGTAGTCGGGGAAGCTCTCCGCCTTGGGCCGCGCCACGTCGTCCGCCCGGGCCGAGCGCCAGTGCTCCAGGAACGCCCGCAGCCCCGGATCGAGGAGCAGCGGCGCCATGTACTGCCAGCGGGGATCCTCCGGCGCCTCCGGATCCCCCACGTCCGCCACCTCGGCCAGCAACTCCGCGACCCGTTCCCGCGCCCACGCTCGTGCATCCCGGCCCGCCAGCGCAGAGAGCGGGTGCACCGCGTCTGCCAGCCGCGTGCTAGGCAGCAGCAGCAACAGCAGCCGGTGGCGGCGCCGGATCTCCTCCTTCGCCGGCAGCTGCAGTAGCTCCTTGGGCTGGTCCTCGTAAGCGGTGCTCTGCCCGGTGAGCATCCGCCGCTCCGCCTCGTAGCTGAGCACGGCGCTGACCACATCGGGAACGAAGTGCCAGGCCGAGAAGAGCAGCGTCTTGGTCCGCTCCTCCTGCCCCGCGAAGGGTCCGTCCAGCGGCCAGTACGGCAGGGAGGGAGGCATCCACAGCAGCCGCCAGAGCCCGGTATCCAGCTGCTCCCGGACCACCTCCCTCAGCTTGGCGTGACCCGGGTCCAGCTGCTCCCAGGAGCGCAGGTCCTCGCGGTCGAGGAAGGCGTCGGCGTACCGCGCCAGCACCTCCCGGAGCGCCTCCGGGTCCTGGTCCTGGGCGGTCCGGACCTGCTCGTTGACCTGGTAGCCCTGCATGAAATGCGGCAGGTAGGGGGCCGCCTTCCAGTAGGTCATGGGATCGCGCGCCCCGGCGGAGCGGAACCAGGCCTCGGCGGCCAGATACTGGCGAACGTCCACAGGCTGGATCTCCAGCTGTCCGCCACCGGAGGAGGCGATCATGGCATCGGCGTCGGCGCTGCCGGCCACCCGCTCGGTGCGCGCCATGATCGCCTTCAGATGCCCCTCCACGGCCGCTCGGGCGCTGGGCACATCGTGGCCCTGACCGGCGGCGGCGCGGCGCAGCTCGGTGCTGAACCGGCCCAGCGCCTCCCGGAGCGCCACCACGCGCCGCTCGTCGTAGTCGAGGAGGAAGCGCGTGGTGGCCAGGAAGTCGGCGTAGTGGTCCTCGCCCTCCGCCTCCGGATCGCGGGTGTAGAACTTGTACGGCGTGGCCGACAGGAGCAGGGTCCGCACCGGCCGGCCGGAGGCCTGGCGCGTCTGCAGCAGCCGCCAGGCGAGCGCGGTGGCCTGCGAGCGGCCGGCCTCGTCCTGGTTGACCAGGTCCTTGAAGCGCTGGAACTCGTCGAGGATGACCAGGTCCGGCTCCAGGGCCTCGATGCAGACCTCCGCCAGGCGGTAGCGCAGGCGCCCGATGAGGCGGTTGCGGGCCTGGCGCGCCTCCTGCGGATAGGCGTCGAGCGCCTGCAGGAACCAGCGCTCGATGGCCGCCTCCAGCTCGCCGAGCAGCGCCGGATCCTCCCTCAGGCGCTCCTGGAAGCGCCGGGTGATCTCCGGCTCCAGCGGCAGCGGCTCCGCCAGCATCCCCCGCCAGCGCCCCGCATCCTGGATCCAGCCCTGGAGCAGGTTCATCAGCCCCTCCCGCCGCGCCACCAGCCGGTCGAGGAGCTGGAAGAGGACCTTGCGCTCCTCCGCCTTGCCGGCGGCATCGCCCATGTTGAAGGACGTCCCCGGCGTGAAGCTGATGAAGTTGACCTTGCGGGCCGCCAGCCCCCCGCCCTGCGCACCGCCGGCCAGCTCGGTGGCGAGCATGGTCAGCCGCGTGGGCCGGGCCTGGGCGTCCTCGGCCTCGCCGGTCACCTGGAGCTTGGGGAGATTGGAGCGGCCGATGTTCTGGTTGCTGCAAATGTAGAGGACATCGATGCGCTCCTGCCGGTCCCACAGATGATCCAGGGCCCGGGCGACGATGCCGCGCGCCACCAGCGTCTTGCCCAGGCCCACCTCGTCGGCGACGAGGAAGCGGTGGGTGCTGTCCGGCGCCGTGAACAGCCGCTGGAAGGCGTGCTCCACGGTGCGGCGCTGGAAGGTCTTGAGGGGCGCGATGATGGCCTCCGGATCCGGGCGGGTCATCGCCGGGCCTCCCCCTGCAGCGCCTCATCCACGGCCCGCCAGATGGCCCGGACCTGCTCCGGCACCACCGCGCGGCCCTCCTCGTCCGCCATCAGGTCGGTGATCACGTGCCGGACGACGTCCAGCCGCTCCGGATCCCGGGCCGCGGTGCGCAGCAGATCCTCCAGCAGGGTCTCCGCCTCCAGCGCCCGGCCCCGCCCCAGGGAATCGGGATCCGCCGTAGCGCCCTCCCCGACCCCCTCCATGAGCTCGTCCAGGCCGCCGAGCAGGGCGCGGAGGAAGGCGAGGAGGCGCTCCGGGGTGTTGATCACGGTGCGCAGGATGCGGCGCATACGCTCCTCCGGCAGGCCGTGGGCCGGGAGCTTGGCCACCCCGGTGACCGGATCGGCGCCCTCTTCGCCCCGCAGCCGGAAGGCGACGAAGGCGGTCAGCCGCTCCAGCGGCAGGGTCCACGCCGGCTCCGCGGGCCAGGTGCGGGCCTGCTCCAAGGGCAGCGTGACCGGCCAGAGGTCGATGGCCACACCCTCTGGCTCGGGCAGCTCCCCGGCCAACCGCCAGCGCCACTCAGAACCATAGGCCTCGCAGTGGACCGCCAGGTCCGCCTGGAGCAGCTCATCCCGGGCACGCTCCAGGGCCCGTCGCGCCTCGGCCTCGCCGTCCGCCGGCGCCTCCCCGGGCTCGTACGGGGTGCAGAGCTTGTCGAGGCCCGCGCGGAAGCGGTCGATGCCCACGCCGTGCTCGGCCTCGGCGGAGCCGGCCTCCCCGGCCAGGCTGGCCAGGACCTCGACATTGCGGCCGCTGAGGGCGGCGTGGGTGAGGTTCGCGGAGCCGACCCACCAGTGGGCGCGGCCGCCACGCTCGGCGGCGATGAGCTTGGCGTGGAGCCCGGCGGGCCGGCGGCCTGTGTCCTCCTGCGGCTCCTCCAGGGCCGTCTCCTGGAGGACCTGGACGTCCTCCCAAGGCGCCAGGGTGCCCTCGGGCAGCGCGTCCAGGGCCTCGTCGCGGCCGATCAGGGCCAGTGAGCCGGAGCCGCTCGCCGCCAGGGTGTGGAGGCCATGCCGGTCCACGAACGGCGCTACGGCGAGCACGCGGTCGGCCTCGGTGACCGGCCGCCACGGCGCCCCACCCGGGCCCCCGAGGCCGAGGACATGGAAGTTGATGGCGCCATCAAAGCCCTCCGGCGCCGGGAAGCGGGTGCGGCCCAGCTCCTCGGCGAGGCTCGCCTGGCCCTCCGTCAGCGGGCGCGCGAGCGGCTGGACCGCCAGCCCTGGCAGATCGCGGACCAACGCAGCGAGGGGCTCCGAGCCCGGCTCGGCCTCCGCCCCCGGCTCGGCCTCGCTGACCAGGGCGACGTCCCAGGAGCGGTCGAAGGTGAGGTTGCGGGAGGCGACGGCGACACGCAGCAGGACCCGGCCGTCCTGCTCCCCGGTGAAACGCGCCACCCACACCTTGGGGTGGAAGACGCCCTGGCCCGGGGCGCGCACCGGGTGGACGCTGGCCTCCAGGGCGGCGTAGAGCTCGCGCTGCACCCGTGGCAGGGCGATGCCGGACGCGTCGACGAAGACCTGCACCCGGCCGGAGGCCTCGCGCAGCGCCTCGAGGAGCAGCAGCGGATCCTCCAGCAGCTCCTCCACGCCCCGGTCGGACTGCGCCAGCACGGCCAGCGGCAGCGCCAGGACCACCTCCAGGTCCAGGCTGTAGCTGGTCAGCACCGTGCGGTCCAGGGTGTAGCCGGCGGGCGGGCGCAGGACCTCGGTGGCCACCTGGCGGGCATCGGGCGAGAGCATCAGCGCCCCAGCCCCTCTGCAGGTCCGCCAGCAGGCGGCGGACGTTGGGCCAGCGGAAGTCGAGCCGGCCGACGCCGGCGCCGCCCCGCCACTGATCCAGGCGGTTGGCATTGACGACGCGGGCGCGGGCACCCTTCAGCGCCCGCTCACGCTGGGCCACGAGGTCGCGGAGCGGCCCGCTGTCCGCCACCGCCGCGGCCCCGTGGCGGTTGAGCCCCTCGGACCAGGCGGCGACGAAGCGCTTGAGCGGCTCCTTGAACGCCGCCCCGTGCCGGGCGCCCAGCTGCCACAGCGCCTCCGGATCGAAGGGGTCTTCCCGCTCCTCCGCCTCCGCCCGGCGCGCCAGCGCCTCGCGGTAGCGCTCGATGTGCCCGGCGTCGACCCCTTGCGGGTCGCCGTGGCGCTCCCGGCGGAGCTCGGCGAGATAGAGGTTGTAGAGCAGCGGCGCGCCCTCCATGTGCAGGGAGAAGCGTCGGGCCATCGCCACCAGCTCGCGCAGCGACCCGGGCGCCTGCCCGACCTCGGGGACCTCCCACAGCCACCGCGCATCGCCCAGCGCCGTGGAGCCCTCGCGCACCAGGTGGGCCAGCAGGCTGCCCGGGACCGCGGACTCCATGCGGTCGCGCAGGAACCCGGCCTCCTCGGCAGTGAGCGCGAAGGTCGCCGTCTCCAGGAGCCCCTCCGGAGGCCCCGGTAGCTGCGGATGCCAGGTACGCTCCGGTGCCTCTAGCTCGCCGGCGTCGTCCGGGCGGGCCGAGCGGAGCCCCGCGGCGAGGCGCTTGAAGTGCCGGTGGTACCACCCCTGGCTCTGGCGCGGGCCGAAAAGGCCCCAGCGCACCAGGGCGCTCCAGTACGCCTGGCTCGGCAGCCGCGACAGCCGCTCGCGCGCCTCCGCGCCGATGACGCCCTCCTCCTCGCCGCCGCTGAGGAGCGCCTCGATGACGCGAATCTCTAGCTCGCGCGCCTCGGCGTCGATGTCCTGGACCTGCCGATACCGCGCCTCAAGGCGCCGATAGAGCCAGGGGATGAAGAGCACGTAGCGCAGGCGGGCGTGCAGCGTGGAGGTGCCCGGGAACAGCGTGTCCGAGAAGAACTCCCGGACCGCCCCGAGCCCGAGCTCGTCGATGGTGCCCTGCTCCTCGAAGACGTCGAGCACGCGGCGGACGTTGTCGCGGTCCGAGGCGGTGAGGTCGAGCCAGGTGAGGGAGGCGGGGGTAGCGGTCATATGGCGTCCTTATCCTTAAGCTCGAGTGAGTCCTGTCCTTGACGAGCCGAACCCAAGAAGACGGATGATCGCTCCGCACTGCTGCCAAGATCGCGCTCACTCAAGATGACGGCGCGCTCCTGATCACGGAGGTACGGGTATCGGCTACCCATCGCAACATCTTACCTCGCTCTGGGTGTGGGTGTTGCGCTTGAGATTTGTCAGTCGCAAGGTCGTTTCATTTCAGCGCCATCATCCTCGAGAATGCGATACAACTCTTGTATCTGATCCCGTGAGCCGCTGTCATCAGCGTACGTGAAGACCACTCGCTCTTCTGCTCGAGACAATGCGACGAAGAAATTGTTCGTCTCTTCTGTAGGGTTCTTTCGGTAGTTCCAAAGGGACTGATCATGCAAATCGACGAAAAAAACTGTATGGTATTCTAATCCTTTTGATTTGTGAATCGTCATAAGGTCAACCTGATTGCACCCTTCGAGCTCCCCCACAACATCGCCCCAACTGGTCAGACCTTTTTTGCTCACCTCGAAAAACGCATCAAAAGACTCCAGCACACGATCCAGAAAATGACGATCCTCATACTTCGGGACAGAGCTACAAAACGACTCTTTGTCTACAAACCCAAAAAGCGTCTTTGACAAGTTTTGACTTTCTGCATCGACCGGAACCTGGTTTTCGGTAATATGCCGAAAGGAACGAACCAGACCGCGAACTCGCTTGTTTACCTCTAGAACGCCACGATCACTTGTTAAATCGGCACCAAGTGCTTGTGATATTGTCTCTTGGCATTTCTGATAAGGAACGCCATAACGGTAACCAATCGCAAGTTTGATAATCGATACCAGCAGCTGGAAGACCTCGTCCTCGAGCAGATCTTGCAACTGTAGTGGTCCGAAGTATCGTGCAGCATTTCGTAGGCGCAAACCTTGCTGCGTGAAAGCTTCTTCTAAACGCCCTTGAAGGTCTTCCGCTTTCTGTCGCGTCAGGATCACGAAATCGGCGGGTGATCTGCTGTGCCAATCGATTTGATCCCGAATGAAGCCAGCAACCGCCTTAGCTTCTTGATACTGATCAGGAAACCCCCAAACCTGCACAGCATTGGGTGGTGCTAGTTCGTCGGACCGCGCGCATTCGGTAAGAACAGCGTCTTCATCTATCTCGAAACTAAGGCGGTTTATGAGCTGCACGATGCGCGCGTTGGACCGATGATTCATGCGGAGGCACTCTAAAGAGGCATCGAATTTATCTTGGAATAACCCAAAAATGTCAGGAATGGCCCCCGCGAAACCCATGATTCTCTGTTTCGTGTCGCCGACTGCGGTTGTGCTTACTTCAGAGCCGCAAAAACCGTTCACGATCAATTCGAGTTGCGTAGGTGTCGTGTCCTGGAACTCGTCAAGAAAAACATGAGAATATGTGAGCTGCAACGCCTTTGCAATCTTCGGATTTCTATATAATATATAATTTGCTAATGCCCGGATCATGGGGAAAGAAAGTTTCGGCGGGTGGGCTTTCAGTTGCCTTTCCCACCAAGCGCGAATTGCCCATTGCTCTAAGGTGCATGGTTTTTTAAGCGTGTCCCGCAGAAGGCCCTGCGGATCACCATGTTTGTGGTTAAGCCGCCCAGGATGAAGACCCAGAAGATCGTATTCACTGCCTAGGTCAGGCGGTGGTTTGCACTCATGGAGGAATTGGTCCCAGTCTTCCTTCCGCGGGAAAATAACTTGGTAATTTGCCTCAGGGCGACAATGCTCTGGTAGAGCTGCGCGAAAGCGGTCGACGATACGTTTGGCGAAAGCATCGAACGTGAGGGAGTCGAATCGAATGGCAAGCTCATCTCCACAGCGCGTTGCAACGCGGTGACGCAATGTCGCGGCAGCATCGACCTTGAAACTGATAGCTAGGATACGCCGGGGATAGGGGCACGCGCCTGTCGATAAGAGGAACATTGCCCGTTGAGCCAACAACTCGGTTTTTCCTGCGCCCGGTCCCGCCACCACACAGGTGTTTCCTCCAGAGCGTATGACCTTTTCAGCTGTCTCCTCAAGCGCGATTCCCGGCGATGGTTGCCACTCGTCCGGCCGGACCTTGGTTCTCATCATTCTTTACCCCCCGTCTCAGAGGGCCAAGCTGTATCAGCAATATACGCATCCAACTTCCTCACCAGCCTCTTAAGCTCCGGTGGGCACCCGTCTCGCATTGTGTCTGTACTGAGACAACCGATGCCAGCGTAGTGGGATGCAGGCTTGCTTCTAGACTTGAACAGAGTCCGGTAGGCTCGAAGCTGCCTGAAACTTACCTGTTCTTCCTCTGGGAGCCCATTGTACGCCGGCAGGCCCACGCCGCTGCCGTGAAAGATAGATCGAAGTATTGCGTGCTTTTCGTCTTGGTCAGGCTCCTCGGTGCTTACATTATAAGCCTCGGGAAATGCACGGATCATTGCGAAGTCAAGGTCCAGAGGGTACGAGAAGTATACGTTCTGCTCTTCGAACCACTCTATCCACTTTTTAAGCGCATTATGGTCAAGGTTATTGTCGTGCTCATCGGACTGAGATATTAAGTCATCAAGCTCCTGTTCATTTCTCGGAGGAGACAAACGAGCGTCCCGATGTTCTCGCAACCACCTCAACGCGTCTTTCAGCCTCTTGGGCCCCGCCTGACATCTTCCAAGGTCAAAGTCCAACAGGGTTAAATGTGGGATTTGTAGTTGGGCTAGCAGCCGCCAAAGGTGGCCGGCGTATCGGCTACGGAGCGGGACGAACGCCACAAATGATGGGTCTAAAGATACACCTTGTGCCTCGGCTAGACGAGGAAGAACGATTTCCTCGGACTCGCCCTCACCCAAGACGCAGGCATTTGCAAAATAAAGCTCTGGATTCGCGATTAAGGCTTCTCGGATAAACCGATAGGCAGCCTGATCGCTTTCGGGAAGCAGTATTTGATTAACGACAGTACCACGAGCTGGCTCTTTGATGTGTAGATGGCGAACGTTTTCAGGTTCACTGCGCCGTAGAATGCTTGGCGAGTGGCTTGTAACGAGGGCCATGGCTTGTTCGCCGGCCGATATGTGTTGCAGCACACTCATTAAGCGTGGAAGATAAAATGGCGCCAGATGATTTTCTGGCTCTTCTAGGACGAAGATTGTAAGCGTTGGGGGATCGTAATCCAGTTGCGTAAAGCCCTCGGGTTCCTCACCGGGCTCGGCGTAGGCTAACTCCTGCTCTAACTTATACAATGTTACCGCGAGAGCGAAGTAGAACAGGGATGACTGTCCCTCACTAAGTTCTTCGAGATCACGATCTCGACCCCCGGGTCCTGGCTCAAATGAGACTGTAAGCTCCCGAATTAGCTTTTCGAACTGCCTGGCAACAACGCTAAAGCGGGGCTGGCCGTCAAAGTTTCCTCGGTGGAGATGTTGCCATTCGCTACTCAGCATCTTAGTAACATGATTAATTGCGGAGTTACTATTTAACTCTCGCTCCAAGGCTGCGGCCTGCTCGAATGATCTGTTCTTCGTCGTTTCGTCCCAATCCGCTGTCCGCTCTAGCCTGGCCAGAAGTTGCTTAAGTGCTGTGCGTGAGACGTTGCCACCATGCCGCGCTGCTGGGATATAACGCAGTTGGATAAGGGCTTTATCTGCTGCCTTAAACCGCATCTTGTCCGGATGCTCGTCGCCGGGATAAATTTCGCAGCTATCGGAAAGAATCCAATATATATCTGCGTCTACGTCGTCCTCGAAGGACTCATTCCTTCGCCACTGAGCCTCCAAGCGTATTCGCGCTTTGAGAGATCCGTCCGATTGGGTTATGAACATATCATTGAACGCTGCGGGCACCGTGCGTTTCGCACCCTCCGTAGTATCCTGGTTATCGATTTCAGGAAACGCGAGGGTGGCCTCGATGTAAAGCCATCTTTTATCGATTTGCTCCTCAGTCTCATCTGGCGCGAAATGAAAGTCGCTTTTTTGGATAGCCCGCTCTCCGCGGACAGGCGAGAACAAGCGCTGTAAGGCCTCAATGAGTGCTGTCTTGCCAGAGCCATTTGTGCCAACGAGCGTTATGACGTGCGGTGACAAGGTTGTGGTAGTAGGCTCAGGGCCAAAAGACTTAAAATTCGATAACGTGACGCTTTCAATAAACATTTTTAACGAGGTCTTGCTGGTCTCAAGAATCAAGCGCAACAGTCTTCGAGAAGGCCTGAATCGCTTCATTCATGGCCTCCTCGGGCGTTCTGAAGTCCAGCACCTTGCCCGGTCGCTGGTTGAAAAGCCGGGCGATATCGTTGAGCGGGGTCTGGCTCAGCTCGCTGAGGTCGGCTTCCTTGGGCAGGTACGGGCGCAGCAGGCCGTTGGTGTTCTCGTTGCTACCGCGCTGCCAGGGCGCATGCGGGTCGGCGAACCAGATCGACCGATTCAGCCGCTGGGCGAGCCGCTCATGGCAGGCCATCTCGCTGCCCCGGTCGTAGGTCAGGCTCGGGCGCAGGAGCGCCGGCAGGCGCCTCATCGGCCGGTGGAAGCCTTCCAGGGCCGCCTCGGCAGTGCCGTCACGCATCTTGCTCAACACTACATAGCGGGTCTTGCGCTCGCCGAGCGTGCCGACCGAGGAGCGGTTGTAGGCGCCCTTGATCAGGTCGCACTCCCAGTGGCCAGGCATCGGCCGCTGCTCGATGGCCTCGGGCCAATAGGCGATGCGCAAGTGCTCCGGCGCCATGGAGCCGCCCCGCGCCGCGGTGCGCCGCTGCTGCCCGCGCTGCGGCTTCTGGCGGCGAAGCGCCCGGATCAGCTCCTGCTTGAGCGAGCCCTTGGGATGGGCGTCGATCGCCGCGTCGATGGTCTCGTGGCTGACGCGAGCCTCCAGATCCTCGGGGTTCATACGCGCCAGTCTGCCGACAATCAGCTCGGGAGACCACTGCCCGTAGCACAGCCGGTCGAGGACGTAGCGGTTCAGCCATCCGCCCTCAACCAGCTTGGCGGGGCGACCACACCATCGCCGTCGAGCTCGGTACTGCTGAGCGCCCTGCGTCGGGCAGTACGCGGTCTCGGCCGCGGGCGCATGCCCGCGGGCCAGCTCTCGGGTCACCGTCGACGGACTGCGCCCGAGAAGACGGCCGATCGCCCGCCCACTGCTGCCACGGCTGCGCTCACTCAAGATGACGGCGCGCTCCGGATCACTGAGGTGCTCGTATCGGGTATCCATAGCAACATCCTACCCCAATTCGGGTGTGGGTGTTGCGCTTGAAGGTTGAGCCTACGCGTGCTGTCATGGAAATAAATATACATACGCTGAGTCGCGGACTCATAACCGACTCTACGAATGGCCTCCGAGCGGACATGGATCCATTCCACCATCGCCAAAACTCTCTACAATAACCCGATTGCACCGCAGGCTGAACCTTGAACCGCCCGCGCATTTCCTGCCTAATCGCCTTTATTGGGACGGAAGCTCCTGCGCCTCATCGCCGCTCTCCTCAGCTGTCGCCGACTCATCGTCCTCTGGATGGGGGTCTAACTCCTCGCGCAGGACCTTAACGTCCTCCGCAGCGTCGATGGCGAGGGCCACCCGGTTTCCCTTGATGCGCGAGACCTGGATGGTGATCTTGTCGCCGATGTGCATGGCCTCTTCGACACGGCGGGTGATGATCAGTACGACTCCTCCTTGAGCTGTCGCACTCGTTGGACATGCGGTTGCGCCGGGGAAGGACCGGACGCTTCCGGTGCTCGGCACGTGATCGTAGCGAAGGTATCCTGCACAGTCATGAGGGTTGGGTGGGTGGCAGCTCTTGCAGCACTTCCGCCCCCGGCTTCGGCCTCGACCTGACGGCAGCCCCAGGTCGCGGCCACCGCACCGAAATCCTGGCGCTGTGCGACGACAACCTCGTATATAGCCGTGCCCCGGTTTTCCCCAGAACCTGTGGAAAAGTCTGTGGAGGAGACTCCTGATCCCGGCGCAACGAGCCGGATCGCGGCGCGGTGAGCAATGCGTAGCCACCGACCACGCTTTGCAAAGTCAGCAAGTTACGCTTGACATCCGGCATCGGACGATGTGCCGCGCTGCCTGCTGGCCACCTGTGCAGAAAAAGGTCGGGCCGACCTCCAACAAGGACCGCCCAGGCGGAGAGCTGGGACGACCTCCACGGCCATAACCGCCCTGCTCAGCCATCGAGGACAGCAACCAGAACGCCCACCACCCACAGCTCCTCGAGCGCCGCGCCGGTCAGCACGATGTCCTCGTAGCCTGGCTCCAGGGTGTCGCACGCCAGAGTGATACGGCTGTGCTGCCACCCGGCCTCCGGCTCCGCCACCTTCTCGCTTCGGTAAACCTTCACGGTCAGCGCGCCGCCGTGGTCCGGGTCCTGGATGTCGCGGTGGTGGACCAGCACCACCCGGCCGTTGCGCGTGCCGCCGGGATTGGCCTGGAAGAGGCAGTAGGCGCCGCTCGGGATCCGGCGGCTCATCGACTCGCCCTCCACCCGGGCGACGAAGTAGCCGGGCTTGGCCTCGAACGGCTCGGGGAGCACGGCCCACGTATCGAACGCCGAGAGATCCGCTCCACCCTCGAGCCCGCCGGCCAGCTCATAGGCGGCGAAGCCGCCTGCCGCGGCCGGCAGGTCGACGAAGGGGACAGCCCGGTCTTCCGGGCCCACCTCCTCCCGCGGCCTCAGCCGCAGAACCCCCGGGTCCGCCTCTGAGGGCTCCGGCTCCACCGCCGTCTTGAGCTCGGACTCAGCTCCCGAGGCCAGTGACGGCGCCTCTGCCCCATCGCCCTGGGGCGCCATCGCCCGGGCTACTTGCTCTCTGAAGTAGTCCTGTGTCTCCGGATCGGTGCAGTAGATGAGGCATCCCTTCAGGCCGCGGCTCATCAGGGTCCGGTAGGTGTTTTTGATGATGGCGTCGGCACGCGCCTCCGCCTCCGCGGGAGCCTCCTTGCGCGCTGTCTTGTACCCTCGGAGCGATCGGTCCGTCCCGGCGCGCTGGTCCGGCTGGGTGATCACGCGGCCGTTGCGGACCACCAGGTCCGGGCCGATGATCACCCCCACCACGTCGAGTTCCAGGCCCTGAACGGTGTGGATGCACCCGACCTGGTCCACCGATCCCGCCTTCTCCAGGTAGAGGGGGCCGTCAGCGTCCAAGTTCCACTGCATGTTGAAGCCGTACTCCGGAAGGCAGATATCGTAGGCGTCTGGCTTTTTCTTGCTAGCCCAGTCCCAGCAGTAGCCGGCCACCACGCGGGCGCGCTGCCCGGCGGCATCGTGGGCGCGGATGCGATCCCGGAGCTCATTCGGATCGTCGATGACCTCGAGGTGGTAGTCCAGGCCGGCCAGATCCTCCTGAGCGGTGTCGCGGATCTGGAGGACTCGGTCCAGCCAGGCCAGATACCCGTCCGAGCCGTTGCAGCGGAACTGGGACTGGAGCACCGCCCGGTGGACGGTGGCGCCCTGGTCGGCGGCCCAATGCTCGATCTCGTCGATCGAGCCGATATCCTGCCAGGTCACCTGCTGCGCCGGATCGATGAAGAAGACGCTGGCGCGGGCGGCACGGATCATCTCCTTGATCTGGTTCTCACCGGCCTGCCCAGCATAACGATCCTTCTCGACGATGCGGTGGGCCTCGTCGATGATCAGGGAGTCGATCGCGTCGCGGCTGCTGCCTACGAAACCGCCGGTGCCGCGGAACAGGCTATCGATGCGCTTGACTTTGAGGGTCCCCTTGAGCCGTGCCTTGTAGACCTCCCGCGGGGCGCGGTTGCGGGTTATAAACTGCGCGTTCTGTCCCCGGTTGATCAGCTCGGCTAGCAGGTTCACGGCCACGACGGACTTGCCGGTCCCCGGCCCGCCCTCGACGATCAGCACCTGCTTGCCGTTGCGCCGTCCTATCTCGGCCACCTCCAGCCCTGCCTCGTAGGTGACCTTCTGGTCATCGACCATGACGAACTCGCGGTTGCCCTGGATCAGCCGCGTCAGGGTGTCGGCGAGCTCGCGCGAGGGACGGATCCGGCTCTGCTCCAGCTGATTGAGAACCCTGTGCCGGTCTCCCCGGTGGATATAGCGCTCGATGAAGCGCTGCAGTTCGCCAACCTGGTTGCGCAGGAAGGCGGGCGCCTCGTGGAGATGCTCGCGGTAGCGAGGATCCCGGAGCCGGCCATCCTTGCAGTTATGCAGATAGGCGCAGGGCCGCAGCTGGATCGGGACCTCACGGACGGAGACGTTGAAGTCTTCGAGCAGGGCCGCGTAGCTCCAGGCCTGGTAGGAGGGATGCGGGACCTCCCGGTGGGCGCCACCGACAAAGGTCCGGACGATGCCGTCCTTGTCGGTCGGCTCGGCCTCCTGCCACTGCTTGAGCTCGATGACGACGGCATTGGCCTGGTCTTGGCCGTCGAGCCCCGAGAGGATGAAGTCGATGCGCTTGGCGGTCTGCGGGATGCGGTACTCGATGGCGACGCTAGCCTCCGCCGGGATCGAGTCCGGCTCGAGGACATTCTTCATGTAGGTGAGCGACTGCTGGAAGGCATCGATCTCCTTGGGGGAGACCCCGCCGATACCGCGAGCCCGCAGCGCCTCGGCGACCCGCTCCTCAATGACGTTCTGACCGACGTCACGCAGGAACCGCTCCTTGTCCGCCTGGTAGACGAGCATGCCCACATTAAGAGCGCGGATACCAGGCCGACGTCAAGCCTCCGGCAAGACGGCATCACCTCCCGCGGCGCAGCATGAGCGAGGTGACCTCGAGGGACAACGGGACACCCCGCGGCTTGAGGGGGGCATGGGGGCGGGCGTCTCTGTCGACCTGTCACGGGGCTACGGCGCCCCGGTCAGGTTCGACGAACTCGGCACCGCGCCAGGACGAGGCCTCAGCCCTATAGGCGTTGCTGATTGATAATAATCATATTTGCGGTTGTTTTTTATAAGAAACTGCCGGCTCCCGAGGAGAAGAATGCAGCAGACCTGGTACGATCCCGTCCGGAGGTATCTTCGTCGAAAATCCCCAAGGAGCCTCGGACCCCATGGCCACGACGCCGATGTCCTCCACCACTCTCCAGGAACTCCTCGCCACCATCCTGGCGCACTACGCCGATGCCCGCACTAGCGACCCCTTCGGCAAGGAGCATGAGCTCTGGCAGACCTTCGAGCAGATGCAGCAGCTCCTCGAGGCGCACCCGATCGTCCAGGAGCACCCCTCGGTCCAGATCACCTGGTCGGTGGGCCGCGGCAACTGGGCGCGGGTGCCGTGGCTGGCCTTCCTCGACGAGCGGGAGACGAACACCACGCAGCACGGTGTCTACGTCGTTTACCTCTTCCGGGAGGATATGAGCGGGGTCTATTTGACCTTCAATCAGGGGGTGACCGATCTCCAGCGGCAACACGGCACGCAGGAGGCCCGCTCGATCCTACGACGCCGCGCCGCGCAACTCGCGGGGCTCCTGCCGGAGAGCGCATCCGCTTTTCGGACCGATGGCACCATCGACTTGCGCACCCAGGGCAACCTCGGCAAGGCCTACGAGCACTCCACCATCGCCTATAGGCTCTACGAGGCGGGCGACCTGCCGGACGACGAGGTCCTCTTCGCCGACTTGGAGGCGCTCTTGGACGCCTACGAGGCCTACATGAGCTCCGACCTGCGCCGCACCCTGGTGGAGAGCCCGGCGGAGCCTGCCACGACGGAGGATCCAGACCCTCCACCTCAGCCAAGCACCCACTTCGAGCTAGCCACCGGTTTCCAGGAGCTGCGCGACCGGATCCAGGCCGAAGGCTTCATCTTCCCCGACTGGCAGCTGGCGCAGTACGTGACGGCCCTGCGCACCAAGCCGTTCGTCATCCTCGCCGGCATCACCGGCACCGGCAAATCCAGGCTGCCCCGCCTGGTAGCGGAGTACACCGGCGGCAGCGCCGAACTCATCCCCGTCCGGCCGGACTGGACCGACAGCGCCGACGTCCTCGGCTACACCGACCTGCAGGGCACCTTCCGGCCGGGGGCGCTGCTGGAGGTCGCCCACCGTGCCATGGGGGCCGACGACGCCCACGAGGTCGCGATCCTCGACGAGATGAACCTTGCACGCGTGGAGCACTACTTCGCGGAGGTCCTCAGCCGCATCGAGGACCGCCGCCCCGCCGCCGGGGGTGGCTACGCCAGCACCCCGCTCCTTCAGGGGACGCTTCCGGCACACGATGCCGAGTGGCAGCAAGTCCACCTGCCGGCCAACCTGGCCCTGGTGGGGACGGTCAACATGGACGAGAGCGCGCACGGCTTCTCCCGCAAAGTCCTGGACCGCGCCTTCACCCTGGAGCTCTCCGAGGTGGCGCTCGAGCGCTGGGCGCCTGAGGCCCAGGGCGAGGCCCCGCACCCCCAGCCGTGGCCGGTCAGCGCCTGGCAGCCGCGGGCCGCCCGCCTCGCCGATCTGGATGGCCTGACCGCGGCGGAGCGGCACCGGATCCAGGAGGCCATCGACGAGCTGGTCGCGCTCAACCGCATCCTCGCCCAGGCCCAGCTCCAGGTCGGCTACCGCACCCGCGACGAGCTCGCGCTCTTCGTCCTGCACGCCGAGGCCCTCCGCTCCTTCTTCCGCAACGGAGAGGACGAGCCGGTGGAGCCTCTCGACTTGGCCCTACAGATGAAGATCCTGCCGCGCATCGTTGGCGGCAGCGCCAGCATCCAGCGGGTCCTGATTGGCATCCTCGGCTGGGCTTATCGTGGCACGCCATGGACCGAGGAGGAGGACGCCCGCGACCTCCTGGAGCGTTGGGCGGAGACCGGCCGGCCCGGCCGGATCGCCGGCGCCCGCTACCCGGGGCTCGCGGCGCGGGCGTGCCTGATGTGGGACCGGCTGACGGCCGAAGGCTTCACCTCGTACTGGCTCTGAGCTGTGGCCGAGCTCTTCCGCATCGAGACGGACCGCGTGACGCTCATCCTCAGCGGCCCCTTGCCGGAGCACGCCAAGGGGCCGACGGGGGCGTTGCGGATCTGGCCCCAGCGGCGGGACCTCACCCTGAGACCAGGCACGGCGCGCGCCGGCGTATCGGACGCCGTAGCGCGGGACCCGGCGGAGACCGCGGGCCCACCCCTGCACGAGGAGACGGCCTACGACCTGTGGCTCAGCAGCTACCACGGCGAGCGCGTCGAACTCAGCCACCGCGATCCCGCGCTCCTCACTCATCTCCACGCCGCACCCGGCAGGGCGCAGGCCTACGGCCATATCAACTTCGGCGGCCAGGTCGGGCTGAGCCGCTTCAGTGTCCGGGTCGACGGCAAGCCGGAGCTCGACCTGGAGGTGGAGGTCTTCCCGACGAAAATGGCCTACCGCGCCGACTACGTCGCCATGCGCGAGGAGGTCCACGCCTTCGCCGCCGGGCTGGCGCTGGAGTACCTGCGCGCCACCCACTACGGCAGCGCCACCGCGCGCCACCGCCCCAGCGGCCGGCTGGAGTGGCTGGCCCTGCTCCGGCACCTTGTGGGCCAGCTGGAACAGGCCCTGCATCACGTCGCGCAACACCCGGTGCGCAGCCTGCAGCGCCGGGACCGTCCGGTTCGTGCCGAGGCGGTGCGTCGGCCGGATAACCGGGTGCGCCGGGCCTTGCGAACCGGCCGCGGCCAAGGCGGTTGGGCAGGCCAGGTCCAGGGAGGCCTACCAGCCCGACAGCGCGTGCCGGAGCAGCGCCCCGTGCCCTCGCTGGATACCCCGGAGCACCGTTGGCTGGCACAGCAGCTGCGGCGGATCCGTCAGCAGCTGGCCCAGATCGTCCAGGACGAGCGCCATCGGCAGCGCCAGGGCCATCACGCGGGCTCCGGCGGCGCCCAGCGCGACTGCCAGGCCCTGGCCGAGCTCGCGGCGCTGGAGCGTCGCATCGCCACCCTGGAGCGCCTGGAGCCACTCGCCGAGGCCGGCGGCCCACCCCCGCCCGGGTTTGCCTCCCTCCGGCTGCAGGGATCACCGGGCTACAAAGAGGCCTACCAGGTCCTGCTCACCCTGCGCCAAGGCATCAGCATCCGCGGTGGACCAATGGAGCTCTCGGTCAAGGACATCCATCAGCTCTATGAGTACTGGTGCTTCCTGGCCCTGCTGCGCACCGTCGCCGAGGTGCTCGAGCAGCCCATCCCGCCCGAGCGGCTCCTGACCGTACAGGCGGACGGCCTGAGAGTGCGCCTGGCCCGGGGCCGCAAGCATACGGTGCCCTTTGACCTCCCGGGCGAACGCCGCCTGGAGGTGGTCTATAACCCGAGTTTCCGGGACGGGGGCACTTTCCTCCCCCAGCAACCGGATTTCGCCCTGACGCTCAGGGATCCGGCGTGGCCTACAGTGCGTCTGGTCCTAGACGCCAAGTACCGGGTCGAAGACGATGCCGCGACCCGCGAGCGCCTCGGCGCCGCCAGCCCGCCTGCCGACGCCGTCAACGTCCTCCACCGCTACCGTGATGCCATCCTGGAGCAGGAGGGCTCAGGCGCAGGCCACCCCTTAGGAGCGGAGCGCTCGGGCATTGGGGGCTCTGCCGACCAGGGTCGCCCGACGGCGCAGCGGACCGTGATTGAGGGGGCTGCTCTCTACCCGCTCGATGCGGACGGAGCGGCGGACTTCGGCCAGACGCGCCTTTGGCAGGGCCTGGAGCGCCTTGGGGTCGGCGCCCTACCCTTCCTGCCCGGCTCCACCCACTGGGTCCGGCAGTGGCTGCACCACGTACTCCAGCGCTCCGGGTGGCGCACGGCAGAGGCCGTTGTCCCCCACAGCGCGGAGCGCCAGCGCCACGCCTGGCACCGGCTTGCGGCGGAGGTGGTGCTGGTTGCGGTCCTGCGCCCGCAGGAAGAGCGGGCGCACCTCGACTGGATCGCCCGCGCCCAGCGCTACTACACGCCGTGGACGCCCAGCCAGGCGCGCCAGCATCAGGCCGGGATCGTGGCCTTCTACACGCCCGCCTCGGTACGGCCTGGGGACGAGCCGGGGGCGGTCATCCACTGGGCGGAAGTGACGGGCATCGAGGTCCTTCCCCGCGAGCAGATCGCTACGCCCTGGCCTACCCGGCGGGGCGCTGACAAGCTGCAGGTGCTCTACCACCTGGGGCCGCTCCAGGCGCTGGAGGCACCGATCATCAACCGCGACGGTGGTCGCGGGCAGCGCTTCTCCACCAACCGTTGGTCTTCCCGGCTCGCCTTCCAGCGCGCCCGCAACATTACCGAGCTCCTCCTGGAGTCTGCCCCGGAATGGGCCCTGTACGAGGCGCTTCGGGCGCGGGGCGCCGATCTCGAGCTCCGGGCCTTGCCGCCGCGGGATCCCGCCGCCGCGGGCCGGCGCGCTCGGGTCGCCTTCCACGTCGCGGGACGCCGGGCGCACTACCTCGACGGCGAGCGCTTTGAGGTGGTGGGGTCCAACGGCAGCCGGCGGGAGCTGCCCCGTGAGGCTGCGGCAGAAGCACTGATAGGCGCGCGGGAAGATGGCCCACTCTAAGGCGGTTTCCCTGGAACCCATGGAAAAATCTGTGGAAGACGAACGCACTCGCGACGACATGCGGCGGCTCATGGCACATTGATTAGAGTACGGAGAGCCGAACCGGCCTTGAGGAGCCACCCCCAGCATGCAGGACAGCAAGCAGGACCCGGCGATCCGCTGGTACCACGAGCGCGCCGAGCATGTTGCGGACGACTATGAGTCCCTCTCCTTCCCGGACGTCCACAACTGGCTCATCTACCGTCTGCCACCTGGTGGCGATAGCACTGTCCTGGACGTCGGCGCCGGCTCCGGGCGTGATGCCGCCTGGCTCGCCGAGCGCGGCCACGAGGTGGTTGCAGTCGAGCCAGCAGCAGCCCTGCGCGGCGAGGCCGCCCGTCGCCACCCCCACCCGCGCATCCGCTGGCTTGACGACCAGCTCCCCGGGCTTGAGGACGTCCACCGCCTAGGCCTGTGCTTCGATGCCATCCTGCTCAGCGCAGTCTGGATGCACGTACCGGAGGGGCAACGCGCCCGCGCCTTCCGCAAACTCATTACCCTGCTCAAGCCGGGCGGGCTGCTGGCCTTCACGCTGCGCCTGGGCCCCGAGGCCCCGGAGCGCGGCCTGCGTGCAGTCTCGGTAGCCGAACTCCGTCAGCTCGCCGCGGGACACGGTGCGTACGTCGAGCACGTCGGCGAGAGCGCCGATGCCCTGGGCCGTCCGGAGGTCTCCTGGGCCGAGGTGGCCATCCGACTACCGGACGACGGCACCGGGGCACTGCCCCTGCTGCGGCACATCATCCTGAACGACGAAAAGAGCGCCACTTACAAGCTGGCGCTGCTGCGCTGTACGTGTCGCGCGGCCGATGGCATGGACGGCCTGGCGCGGTCACCCGGTGATGACGACGACGGGGACGGCCGCGTCGAACTACCACTGGGCCTTGTGGCAATGATCTGGGTCCGGCTCTTCCTGCCGCTGGTCCGTCAGCGCCTGCCGCAGCTGCCACGCCACGACGGTACGCCGCGTGGCCTCGGGTTTGCCGGCGACGGATTTCGCAAGCTCCTCGACCTCGACGTGGCGCCCGAGGAATTGCGCATCGGCGTGCGCTTCTCCGATGATCGGGCGCGGGCGCTGTCCATGGCACTGCGCGAGGCAGCCGAAACCATCCGCAATATGCCCGCCCACTACACGACCTTTCCGGGCGGCGACCAAGCAGGATCAGCAGGTTCCGGAGTGGTGCTATCGAACCTATCCGAAGCCAACGGCTTCAGGTGGCGGCCGTAGCCCTGACTGAGCCTATCCACAAAACCTGTGGAAAACTCTGTGAAGAAAGGCGCGCCGCTGGCGGCGATTAGCGGCTTCGAGGTCGATTGGACAGAGATTATCCAGCCCGCACTAAGCGGCGAATCAACAGGTTATGAACACCGCCACGGCGATCAAGCAGTTAGCAGCGTCAACCGGCGGGCCTGTGCAGAAAACGTATCGTTGAGGCAAGGGCGGATGGGGGTTGACTCCACACCGCACACGATACGGAACATCCCTACACTTTGGCCTTCGCCGACGACCTGAGCCGAGACGACCTCGTCCGTATTCTCCGAGACCTCCCACCGGGGCATCCGCTGGAGCAGCCACTGCTGGTGTATGCCACTGCTGGTGTATATTGCCAGGGTTTATCGGAACATCGCGGAGGCGGAGGTCCGCCATGCTCTCGAGCAAACTCGACCGGATCCTGGACGCCGACCGAGTCGAAGACGTTTTCGCCAATAACTAGCACCCAGCACCAAAACCCGTGACCGACCCAGCCGGCGAACTCACTATCCGACCGTTTGTCGATGACGACTGGCCTCAGGTCTGGGCCGTCATCGAGCCCGTCCTGCGCGCCGGGGAAACCTTCCCGTTCTCACCGGAACTCGACGAGGAGCAGGCCTACCAACTGTGGGTGACAATACCCACCGCCACCTGGATCGCCGAGGACGAGCACCTAGGCCTGGTCGGCTCCTACTACCTCAAGCCCAATCAGCCGCGCCTTGGCGACCATGTCTGCAACTGCGGCTACATCGTCGCCGAGCCCGCCCGCGGACGAGGCATCGGTGGAGCGCTTTGCCGTCACTCCCAGCGCATGGCACCGCAGTTCGGGTTCCGAGCCATGCAGTATAATCTGGTCGTCGCCACCAACGAGTCGGCCATCCACACCTGGCAGCGCAACGGCATGACGGTGGTCGGCCGCCTGCCCGGCGCCTTCCGCCATCCGATTCACGGTCACGTCGACGCGCTGATCATGTATCGCTCGCTTTGATCGCCCGACTGATCAACCTGACACCCCCCGCCCTGAGAAAGTGCCTATCTACCATCGGAGGGAGTAGACCGATGCGTTCCTTCAAAGCAACCTTGAGCGTCATGGTGCTCAGCTTGGCCCAGGGTAGATGTAGAAAGCGGTGACACGCACTGGTTCACCGAAGCGCAGATCCTCGATCCCCCGACCAATCTCCAGATGCTCTGGGTCTTCGATAGCAAAGAGATCCAAGGACGAGGCGAACGCGGAGCAGCCGTAGGCCCCCACTAGTACTCCCCGCCTGAATCCACCGAGCGGTCGGCAACGTCCTCTAAAGCGCATCACCATCGCGGAGTACAAGGACCCACAGACCGCGGGGGCCGGGACCCGCGGTCTGCTCGGGCTTGGGGATCAGAAGGAAAACTTCGAGCCTGCGGACTTACCTCCACTCCAATCGCCATCACTCACCCGTTCGCGGAGGATACTGTCTAGCCCCGGTTCCTCTCGACTCACCTGACCCCCCAGGAGACCACTCGGTCGTAGAGCGCGCTCCTGCGGATAACCAAGCTCTCTGGCTCTCCCCTCAGCCAGGGCACGTCGGGCTCACCGCCAACCTCCTCGATCAGCCCGAAAGGCATGGCGAAGCGCCGTACGGTGCGGACCGACCAGCAGCTGTGCACAATCCGCTCGGGAGAGTCGCTCGGAAACAGTGCCTCTTCCTCGTTAACCTGCCGAAGAGCTGCCGGGAAGGCCTGCGAGAAGCATCGCTGGTAGAACGAGACCGGCCTCGGCTCGTCTCCGAAGCGGTGGAGGAGATACAGGAAGAAGGCGAACGAATCCTGCACGATCCTCAGATCGGGCCACCCATCGGCATAGGCCCAGTTGAACTGACGGCAGTAGGCCTGGAGCAGCGCGTGGTAGATCGCCGCCCACTCGCCCTTGCGAAAGCGCTTCTGAGTTGCGCGGGTCGCCTTGAGCCGGCCGCGCTCCTTGCGCATGAACCGCGCCAGACCGGCCGTGACCTTAATGAGGTGGAGCTCGAGGAAGTCGTCTTCGTTGCGGATCACCCCGGGGAGCCACTCCCGCTTGAGCCCTTCCGCCTTCAGCGCCTCCTTGGCCTCGAAGACCACAGCACGCGGCAGGTTTCCTTTAGCCGTCAGCTTGATTCCTTCCTCGCCGGCCGCATCGACAATGACCTCCAGGAGCCGGAACGCCGTCGCAGCGGGGCGCGCCTCGATGCCCTCGGCGAAGCGCACCAGATCCGGGGCGTCGAACGGCGCATGGAGAAGCCGGTGCATCTGCTCTCGGGAGAGCCCCTGAAAATCAGACACCGGCGACTGATTGAGCTCCGCCACTTTCTGCGCCACGGCATCCTGAAGCTCCTGCTCGGACGAGAACGGCTGATCGCCGAGCGCCCGCTCGAGCTCCGAGCGGATTGCCCCGATGGGCGAGGGCTGTTCGTCGTTGGAAGGCGAGTGGCCATTACCCATTCAATGCTCCTCGTTCGCTCGCGCGCCGCGCAGGGGCGGCTCGTGCTGCGGAGACGGCGCTGCCCAGCGCAGCTTGAGCCCGGTCACGCCCGGGGACGCCGTCCCTCAAACATCGCCATACCCAAGGATACGCCGTTCTCACCTCCGGCAGCGATCCGTACCCGCCCGTGCCAGCTCCGCGAACTCATGCCCCTGCCAGACGAGCTCCAGGATCTTCTGCCGGTACTCCGCCGAGTACGGGGGACGGTCCTGGCTCATGGTGGATACCTCCTCTGGTCAAACGGTCAGGTATCCACTGCAGCGGGTCAAGCCCACCACGCCCATGACCCGGCTGCTTATCGCACGCACGCCTCACCCTGCTCTTTGATATCGCCCACCCGCGCCGGTCCGAGGCCATGGATTGCATTGAGTTCCGAGACCGAGGACCAAGGGCGAGCGTCGATGATGGCCTCGGCTCGGACCGAGCCGATGTGAACGATCTCCTCAAGCGCCTCGGCGGAGGCCGCGTTGAGGTCGATGCAGCCGACCTCCGCCTCGATTGCCGGCGGCTCCTCTGCAGGCACCCCAGGCGCGGCTTCGGCCTCACGATCGCCCGCGACGACTGGACCCTGCGCCTCGGTGCGTGCCTGCCACTCACCGCCGCTGCAGCGCATGCGGATGGTGCCGTGGGCGCCGGTGCCAAGCATCTCGGCTCCCGCGCGCTCAACCCGCTCGAGCACCTCACCGTGAGGGTGGCCGTAGTGATTCCCCTCGCCGTACTGGGTCACGGCGTAATCCGGGTCCACGGCCTCGAGCCAGCGCTGGCCCGTGGATGTGCGGCTGCCGTGGTGGCCGAGTTCTAGGACGTCCGCATCCACTTCCATGCTGGAGCTCAGGATGCCGAGCTCGCCGCCGGTCTCGATGTCGCCGGTGATGACCGCTGAGCACCCACCCTCGCTGACACGCACGACGATGTTGCGGTCGTGGAGGTGGCTACCCTGGGTGTCATCGCCCGGGTGGAGGGCCGTCACCTCGAGGCCGCCGAGCGCCTTGGTACGGCCGCGTGTCGGTTCGACGTAACGGGCTTCACTGTCGAGGGCGGCGTCGAGGAAGGCCTCAAAGGTCTGGGTGGTGTGCTCGTCGCCGTTGTACCAAAGCGTGTCCACCGGCTTGTCCTCGAGCACAGAGATTAGACCGCCGGTGTGGTCGGCGTGGGCGTGGGTGGCGACGACCAGATCCAGCTGCCGGATGCCCTTGTGCCGGAGCGGGACGATGGCGTCGTCCCGGGCTTGGCCGCCGTCGATAAGGACGTGGTGGCCATCGGCAGAGACGAGAGTGGCGTCGCCTTGTCCGACATCGAGGAAGGTGATCGACATTGAGGCGGCCACCGGGGCGCTCATCAACAAGACCGGGAGAAGGGTGGCGCTCCGGCGTGCGTCTCGTCGCAGTCGAGGAGTCATGGATCGGCTTCGTATCAGGAGGCTGACCTCTTACCGTGGCGGAACGCCTTGGGCATCGCAAGGTTTTGTCGCTGGCCTGCGCCGGGCATGCTGAACACGGGGACGGGATGTCCGCGGTTTGTGACGATCAGGGAGGATCGATCCATGAGGAAGCTAGTAAGTTTTGTAGGAGCTGCGCTCGCCTTGCTGTTCGTCTGGGTGGGTGTGGTGATCGCCGGCGCCTATGCGGAGGAGTCGCAGATCATGACTGAAGAGAGCTCGCGGCCAGATACTTCAGCGGCCGAGACGGCGACGGTGGATGCTATCGATGAGGGTGTGGCTCGACTGATCGTCGGGGCGCATCCATCCGCGGTGTACAAGGTCGCGGCCGATCGACTGCCGGAAGGCGCCGAGGAGGGCGCGTCTCTGCGGATTGAGGGGGTGCTGACGGACGGCCTGGAGCACGCGAGCCTCACGCTCGAGCCGATGGAGACCGAGCAGCGGCGCAATCGGGTCCGGAGCAAGCTCGACAGGCTGCGCGGGCGTAGCGATTAACCCAACGACGCTTTCAACCCCCTGGCTTTAGCTCGTGCACCACGACAAATTCCGCGATGCTTCGGGGCAGCAAATCGTTTCCAGTGAAGGTTTGGCCAGGCCCGACTCAGGAAGAAGCTCTCGGCCCTCTCCCGAAGTAGCGCGCCACCGCTGCGATAACCGCGTCTTGGTGGCGTTCAGCGTCATCCGGAGTCCAGGAGAAGGGCCCCTTCGCGGATCGTGTGGGTGTCAGCGGCTTGC